>NZ_JBEGDG010000104.1:0-478 GCF_040183165.1 Lysinibacillus zambalensis | reverse complement strand
AGTCATTAATTACACTTTTTTTTTCTCTTACATTTCTGCTTGTTTTATATCCTTCTTTTGTGTTATCTAAACCCGCGTTATTCGATTCTATTACCCGCGGAAGAGTAGAGTATCCCCGCGGAAGAGAAGACAATACCCGCGAAAGAAGAGAATAACCGCGGAAGAGAAGGGAAAAACCGCGAAAGAGAGATGAATAACAACTGAAGAGAAAGGAATACCAGCACAAGAGAAAGGAATAACGGGCGGGGGGGAGGAGGGAACATGTGATACGAGAAAAGAAAAAAATATAAAAAAAAAAAAAAAAAAAAGAAAATAAAAAAAAAAAAATTAAAATAAAAAAATAAAAAAAAAAAAAAAAATATAAAAAAAAAAAAATAAAAAAAAAAAAAAAAATAAAAAAAAAAAAAATAAATAAAATAAATATAATATAATAAAAAAAAATATAAAAAACAAAAAAAATAAAAATAAAAATAATAAT
>NZ_JBEGDG010000015.1:0-117250 GCF_040183165.1 Lysinibacillus zambalensis | reverse complement strand
ATTTATCGTCAACGCAAAATTGACGTGGAACCAGTTTTTGGATTCTTGAAGGCTAATTTGCGTTTCACTCGATTTTCGGTACGAGGAAAATCGAAGGTTGAAAACGAGATGGGCCTCGCATTAATGGCCGTGAATTTAAGAAAATTCACAGCCATTAGCTAAGAGCTATATGGAGACTACATAAAAAATAGAGAAATCCGAATTTGAATGCATTCAAATTCGGATTTCTCACTAATTGAAGCTAGTTATGTCCCAGCCTCTTTTATTTTTATTCTGTAGGTGTTTGCCCTTTGAGAGCTTGAACCTCAGCTTGTAATGCTTTTATTTCAGCTTGTAGAGTTGGTACTAAGTTGATAGTATCAATCTGAGTCTGAGTTAAATGAATGTCTTTTTCGTTAACATGAACGCCAACAGAATCAAAAACAGTTTTCAATGCTTTAGCTGTAGGTGCAAGTACCTCAGATTCAGAATCTAAGGCACTTGTTAATTGAACGTGTCCTGCTTGATATATACTAGCCTTTGCACCTGCATGAGAAATCAAGTCAGGGTTGTGTATGCTCTTGTCTTCCCATAAGCCTGTTTCTGAATTGAAGGCTTTGAAGACTAAGTTACTCAACTACAGTAACCCATAGTAAGTTAGTGTTAGCAGGTGCTAGTGAACCTACGAAAAGATTAGAACCTTCGTTCCAAGCTTGACGTTCAGCTTGAGTAATGTGTGCTTCATTGTCAGCTACGTGACTTGCTAAAGCACCTTCGATAGCTGTTTTGTTAGAAGTTACAGTTTGAGTAAGAGCTGTAACATTTTCATCAGTAGCTTCTAAAGCTGTTTTGTCGGCTTTAGTACCAACAACAGTTAATAGACCTTCTAATGCACCGTCAGTTGATTGAATAGCTTCTGCAATCTCTTGAAATGTATCAAGTGTTTCAGGAGCAGAACCAATTAAGTTAGCAATCTGAGCTTCTGTGAATGTCTTAGCTTCTGCTAAAGCGTCCTTAACTGCCTTAGGTGTTGAAGCCATTGTTTCATCATTTAAGTTGATAGCGCTAGATAATTGGACGATACCTTTTGCTAGCGTTGTTGCGTCAGGCGCACCGATTACAGAAATTTTACCTTCTGAATCAATAGCTATTGTTGTAGTATCAATTTTAATGTGACCTAGTTCTGTTGCACTTGCTTTTTTAGCAACGTGAATATCATGCTCTACTTTAGTTGGCGTGATTAGTTCCCATTGTTGTGAAATTGTATTAAACTTTTTAATTGACATATATTTGTCTCCATTCTTGTAAGTTTACAGTTTAGTTTGAAATCCAAAGAACATTTTTTTTCGATGGCTCAGTGATGCTTTCTTGAATCATTACTGATTCATCTAAGATAGTTTCGATTCCATCCACACGAAGTTTGGTTTCTGAAATCATTTGTTTTTCCTCAGTAGTAACAAAACGCTTATTATCTGTTTCCTCAATGGATTCAGTGTTTTGAATACGCATGATACTTTCATCAGAAATTTTCAACCAAAGTTCACCTAATCGTTGGTAAACTGCAAAACCTTCTTTTACGCTCAGGTCTGCGGAAGCGTCTTGAACTAAACAAATTGCACCGTTTTGAACAGCTACAAGAGCGTCACGTTCTGTAATATTTAGAACAGCATAAGTTGAAGGACAGACAGAAATTCCGCTATTTCCACCATTTGACCCTCCTTGATTACCAAAGAATGACATTTTGTGCAACCTTAGAATGAAGCGATAAACTCATATGGTGTTTGAGCTTCAACTATTACAAAAGATTCAATGGGTACATCATCATAACCCACTTCAAAACCTCTACCTGCGGAAAGTGTGATAGGGTATTTTTTATTGATTATTACGCTACAAGCTGTCTCGTTATAGAACGAAAACTTCTCAAATGTGTAACCAATAGACCAATTAGAAGGTGGTGGAGGAATGATTTCTTGCATTGGTTTAGTTGTTGCTTCAAAACCATTTGAGCTTAAATAACCTGTTGTTGAGTGTCTTGACATTTAACCTCTCATACCTTTCGATATTATTATATTATTTTTGAGTCTTGATGACTGTGCCAACCCAAATAATCTTTAGAACTTTCATTTTTTGAAGGTACTTCTCAGCAGTCACCTTGTCAGTATAAGTACCTGTTTGGAAGTAGAACTTACCTTTGTCTTCATGGATTGTGATGTAATCAATGTTGGCAAGCTTGTTTTGAGCAACCTTAGCTTTAGCGTTCTCAGCTTCTAGCTTCGTGTTAAACGTGCCTGACTTGATTCTGTACAGCTCGTTTTTAGCAGGTTGTGTATTAGACTCACATTTGCCTTGAAGCTTGTTAAGAGACTTCTCGACACGATTCAAGAAGTCCTTCCAAGTTCCTCTGTCTAGAATTCTATGTGGGCAGTATTTACCTGACCAATCTTGGTGTTTGCGAACCTTGTCAATCCCTAGACCATGTTTCATTAATAGATAAGCTACAAGCTCAACAGCATTTTCCTCAGCTTTATCATACTTAGCACCACCACTCTTAGAGTAGCAGATTTCAACACCAATAGATTTACGATTACCGTTTCCTTGTCCATCACCACAATGCCATGCGTTTCTATTAGTGGGAACGACTTGAATAATTTCTTTATCGTCTACAGCATAGTGGAATGAAACTTGATTGTTATTACTATTGTGATAACGTGCTTCATTCATAGCAGGTGCGTCATTAGCTGTGTTGTGAACTGTGATATACTCGGGGTTCAATTTGTATGGTGCTTTGATAGAATACTTAGCAAAGCTTACTGGCATTTGTTTTATTTCTAACATATAAAATCACCTCCGATTGATATTTTTTGAATTTTAAAAAAGTGACATAATTACTTAGGTAACTCATTGAGTGCTACTTTAAATGTTTTTTCCATAGTGTTTAAGGCTTTATTAACAAGGCTCTCGAAGATTGCTTGAGACATAAACATGCTGAGTATTCCGTATTTACCAAGAAACATTTTGTACACGTATGAAAGCTTTAAGCTTCCTGTTTTACTACCGAACTCTTTCTCAGCAATGTCAACAGCGTGGATTAACCACAGAAGCATTCTTTTTAGTTATATCGCCAAACTCTAAAGCTGTGAATGTGCGCTTGATAGGGAACTCAGATGGGAATTTGTGATAGATATTATCTAATTCTGCAAGCAAAACTTCCTCTTGAACTTTTCCAATGATAGGGTGTTTCTCCATCACAGGTTTACCACCATTGTCTAGTACAGGTTTTTCAACATCTTCATACACTTGTTTACCGTCAGCGTCTAACACAGGAACTTCTTGCATTTCTTGTGTTGTAGTACCTGAAATTGGGTCAGTAACATCAACTAACTTCATTTCAGTTTTAGGTATTTTAACAATCTCAACTTTAGGTGTTTCAGCAATGCCTACTTCTTTTTCAACTTCAATAGTTTCGTAAAGCTTACCGCCAATATTGAATGTTTGTTCACCGAAATCATGGAATTGTTCTTTGTCCTCAGGTGTAATGTCTTGAATTTAAAGCATTACTTCTTAGGTGTTGTTTACTAAGTTTTTGTCTACTACTAATTTCATGTGGCAATCGTCCTTTGTCTTTTTATTTTGTTTGAGCTAAAACTTGTTTAAGAATATTGATGTAATCTCCTAAATCTTCTCGTGACATGCAGTGAGAGATTACACTAGGAGCTGTGCTATCAACAATCTTAAATAATATTTCAAATTCCTTTGGTAGCCCTTGAGGTTCGTCAACCTCAACCGAAGGAACTTTTTCTACAGCTTTAATAATTTGATATTGTTCAAGAGAGCCAAGCTCAACCCGAACTTCATCAATTTTGTCAGGGTAGGCGAGATACTTTACTAGCAATGACATTTTTACGCCTACTTAGACATATAATTATATTACTTTTAAACATTTTCTTCAAAAGAGACTGATTCTAAAATATCACAGAAGCGATTATAACGCTCTGCTTCAAGACCTGAAAACTCTTTGTCAACATAAAATACAATACGTTGAATAGTTTTAACCATTTCAACTTTCTCGTTTTTGACTTCAATAATAAATTCCTCACCCATTAGTTTAGATACTTCAAGGTTAAACGAGAAACTATCTTCAAGGATAACGAACTCTTGACCTTCTTCGTCTTTGTCACGAATAGGCTCTCCATTTTCATCTTTCTTAGCGTAATCTTGTAATAGAATATCACGCTCAGTAGAAATTAATTGCAACTGAGTTTCTAAGATACTAATGAAACGAGAACGCATACGAGAGTCCTTTCCTTTTAATGAAAGCTCATATAGGAAATCTCCAAAAGCTTTAAGCTCATAGTTTTTAAATACTAAAATCATGTTTATTAATTCCTTTCCAATTCAAATAGAGGGTACAGCTATCGCACATAGCACCCTCTATAATGTATTTTATATTATTATATTACTTTTATGAAGGATATTTTAAAATTATTTAAAATTTATTTTACAGTAAATAATAAGGCTTAAATGATGAACGCATATGCGCCACCTTTGCCACCAACCTGAATTGCTACATATACGTTGTCTACCATTAAGATTCTAGGTAAGATTTCAGCATACCTCTCAATACCACCATAGTAAGGTACTGTGATTTGAGTAGATACAACTTTCTTAGTGACAGTAATTTCAGTATCAACTTGTGACACTTTCTTAATGTCAATCTCAGTTAATACCTGACTAACACTCTTAGCGTCAATCTCAGTAGGAATATATCTGTAGTTGAATACATAGATTTCAGTTGGCATATCACTCTGAGTTAACTGTCTAGCTTCGACTTCTGTTAGTACATCAGGTCTTGCAACGTAGATAGTAGTAACTACATCAGACTTAACGACTACATCAATCTCTACTCGAATATCTTTCTTGAATGGTACTAATACCTCGATATGTCTCTTAGCGTGAGATACAGTTAATTCAGTGTTAAGGTCTTTATTTAAAGGTTTTCTACAACTAACCTCAGCATACCAAGTGTGTTTAACTACTAAGATTTCAACGTCAATTGTTCGTATAGAGATTTCATTAACCTCAATCTCAGCGTCAACTTCTTTTTTGTCACGAGTAGGGACAGAAATTTCAATGTTGAAACCTTCACGTATAGCTTTGATTTCAATAGGTATCTTAGGTACTGATTTACCATTAACATCATTGTGATTATCACCTACAGTAAAGACAGGTGTGACTTCAGTTTTAATTAAGTATCTATTTGCATCAATTTCAACAAGCACTTTGTCTGTTGGGCTATCTGTGTGATAGTATACAGTTATTTCAGCAAGCTCTTTAAGCTCACCAACACGAGCAACTTCTAATTCTGCCTGACGTTTAAAAGCATTGACAGTAATTTCAGTATTAATATCTTCATCAAATGGAACATCTAATTGGTGGATTCTAATTTCAATTGGAATATCTTTGTTAGTGAATGTAGAATCAACTGTAATTTCAGTTTTCTTATCACTGTTTTTACGTTTATAAGCAAAGATTTCAGTTGGTAGTTGGCTTCGACCATGAGAGAATATACGAGAATCATAGTAATCTACAACTAGCTCAGGAGGGTTAGCAGATTCACGAGTTCTAAATGTTAATGAACCATCAACGATCTCATTAGCTACACGAATAACAAAACCATTGTTGATAAGAGACAAATTAATCCATTGCTTAACAACATCAAGTACATTAAATTCAATATATCTTTGAGTTGTGTTCACCGTAAACTCATTAGAGATTAGTTGGATTGGTGTAGGTCTATTAAGGTCAGTAATACTTCCTTCTTGCCATTCTTCTTTAGCATTAAGAATTTCTAATTTAAGACTTTCAGGTACAGCACCTAAGTAGTATAGTCTTAAATATGAACCTTTAAGCACATATGAAGGGTTCACCCAAGATAGGTCAAACTGTACGAATGAACGCCAAGTTTCATTCGTATATTTGCTCTTACCTGCAATCATACTACTATTGAATCCATAGTTGATTGATTGATATAGAGTACCACTACGAGTAAATGAGTCTTGAGTAGGGGAGAAAATTTTTCTTACGACAGGAGGTTGTTGAATCTCATAAATAGAATACATTCTATTGTGAGGTCTAACAGTAATCTCAGTAGGCATGAAGTTATAGATAATTGGTTGAATAGATACCAATTTATCACTGTTACCTCTATAGATAGCGAAGATTTCTACATCACGCTTATCAACTGCAACTGCACGAGAGTAGATTTCAGTTAATAACTCTGATTTGCCATATTGCTTAACTTCTAATTCAGTCTCAGGAGCAGAAGTACCTACTGCAAATAAGATGTATTTCAAAGTCATTTTGTTGTTTGGATTTACAGTAATAGATGTTGGAATATCGTTATGCTTGAAATATCTAACATAAATATAAGCGTCTACTTTATGGTCATCAGGATAAGTAATCCTAATCTCACTATTCCTTAGGTGTTCTCCACCTACTCTTGATGATACAGAAGTTCTTACATCATTTCTTTTGTAGGCACGACCATAGATATAAGTATCTATACTATGTTCTCCACCAACTCTAACCTCAATTTCAGCTAGTAAAGCATCATCTTCAATATAGCCCCATACACCTACAACAGCCTTAGTTTTTGATTGTTCTAATGCACGAATGTACATTTCACTATCAGTTTGGAAGTGGTCAATTGCTCTAGTAACGAACTCAGTTTCTATTTGAGTTTCATCATAACCCCAAACACCAACATAAGCTTTGCGTTGGTGCATACCATCAACTTCTACAGCTAATACAGTGTTTACATCACCATTGCCAATAGCTCTAACATATGCTTCACTTAAAACTTCTGATTGACCATATGCTACAACAAATAACTCAGCGTCACTTTGAATAGAATCGTAGAAACGAGGTGTGATTTCTGCTTGTTTCTCAGCTTCCTCTAGTACACGAGAAGTGATTTCAACTAATTTTTTGCTTGTGTCATTATGTCTAGCCACAATCTCAGTATCTAAATCAAGGTCACGTAAAGCCCCGAAATAAATTTCTAAGAAAGCATCAACTGTTGATTTGTTACCATAAATAGAATTTATTTCTGTATTAATTTTACTTTCTTTATTGTGTGAAGCTGAAATTTCAACTAAAATATCTCTTTCTCTCTCAGTGTTAGCAACAATCTCAGCTAAAGTTGTTGATTCATCTGAAACTCTAACACAAAGCTCTTTGTCAACTTCAATTTTATCTGCGTAAACAATATCTAACTCAGTGTCAATATTTTCTTCATCTTCAAGTCTAGCTGTTAATGAAGTATCAATTGTACTGCTTATAAATTGTGATACAATAATTTCAACGAATACACATGACTCATCTTCTAGTGAGACTTCTAATTCTGTTTCTTTGTCAATTTCATTAGAGACTCTAGGTGAGATATCAGAATCAATATTGTTAGTATCGCTATAAACTGCATTGATTTCTAAATCAACAGTTTCTTCACCGAATAGGGAAGAGGCTACTGAAATTTCTATTTCTTCATTCTTAGAAAGAGAAGGTGTGATTGATGTATCAACTGAATCCTCACTTTCAACAGAACTAGAAATAACTGTTTCAATACCATTCTCAACATTGAAAGCAGGTGTAATATCTGAATCTTTACTGTAAATATTTTGTGATTTTACTTTTAACTGAGAAGGGGTAGTGTCGCTACCCTCAACTCTAGTTTCAATGTCTGTTTCTAAATCGAAGTTATCCTTCATTTATTTTTCTCTCCAATCACATTGTATTGTGAATTTTACCTTGTACACAGTTGGTTATAACTGTTAGTCTACTTTTCCATCCTTTGTTGTCTCACCGATTTCAATTTCATCTTCTTGGTCATAATACCCACCAACTTTATCTGCTTTAACTGTTGTGTGGAATAAGCCATTGGCATTAGGTGTTGCTTCTAAAACTGTTTTGATTCGAACAAAGAATGTTTTTTCTTCATTGTTTTCAATTTTTGCCCACTCTAGTCTTTCCAAAGGCGTGAATGGTGCATTGGTATAGCTATATTGAATCTCCATACCTAAAGGAATATCACCCATATGTTGAGTGACTAATGAGACATTTTCAACATCATAGCCATATTGGTTTTTCAATTTAATCTCATAGTCAAGAGTAGTTTGACCTGCGATAATTACACCGAAATCAAGATACTGTAGTATCTCACCTATGTCTGTTGAGTAGTAGCTATTATACACATCTTTGAACATCAATCCTGTGTAAGTACCAATGAAAGTAGTTGACCAATATTGAAGTGTATCGAATTGGTCTTTGAACTCTACTTTGATTTGGTTATTACTATCAATATGAACGAATTTACTATCAATTGTCTTATTGATTTGATAGCCTGAATCTAAGAACTCTGTGAAATTACCGTTGCTAGGATAGTAAGGAATGTTGTTTATAAGGATTCTGTACTTAAACTTACCACCATCAGCATCAAGGAATGTACCAACAACAGTTGAACCATTCATATCTAAGTCAACTTGAGGTGTAGTATTTAGGATTTGTACTTTAGCGCTACTAATCTTAGTTGAGTGTCTAGGAATATATTCACGATATGTGATTTTATCAATGTTTGAAATCATTGTTTCTCTATCGTTGTCATATAACAAGATACCAAGGTTTAGATATTCTCTACGCCATTTTGTCCAATCTCTATCAGTCATTCGAGAAATAGAATCATAAGACATACCATGCTGTCTAACAGCATCTAAAGAGAAGTTTGTGATAAGAGAGAACTCATTTAAGTCTTCGTTCCAATAGTACCAACTTTCTTTCTTTTCATCACTGATAACAAATTTAACTGAGTTAGTATAGTCTTTAGATAAGTCCTTAACGATAATTTCTTTCAAATAACCGTAAAGTCTTTTGTTTTGAACAGTCGTTAGGAACTGATTCTTAGGAACAGCTTTAGTAACCATGATGTTATCAACAAAGTCAACTCTTTCTTCGTCAGACCAAAGCAAGAACTTAATGTCGCCTGATAATTTATCCAAAGGTGATTGAGTAGTTGCAAGCTTAACATCTTTTTGAGTTTCATTTGATGTGTTCTTTTCGAAATAAGTAAGTTCCATTGTACTACCGAATAAATCATAGTAATCAAATGATTCATTGGCAATATATGAAGCCAATACATCATAATCAGTAATCTCAGATTTGTATTTTAGATTAGGTTTGTTACCTATGTAATCATAAATATAAAACTCAGGTAGTGTTAATGTGACTTCTGTATAAACTCCTGTAATGGTGTTATAGTTTACAGTTTTTTTCTTTGTGAACTTTTGGTTTAATGGGTATTCTTTATCTAGTTGCAAACCATAGTTTTGAAGTGTTTTATCACTGTTGTTAGGAAGGATAACCAATGTATCTTTTCCTTCAATCGAGTAAAGGACACTATCATTCTCGAAATATCCTCTGCCATCTTCGTATACTTCGAAGTCCTCAAGAGTATAGGTTTCATTAGTATAGCTAACACCATTGAAATCTAATGCTAAGTCAGGTTGCTCCACAGTGTTGAATACTATGTGTCTCCTAGCGTTGTCTCTGATTTCTTTTTCTGTTCTAGCTGTAAACCAAAGTCGAGGGAGTGCGATAGCTCCGTTGAATTGTGAGCCATAGTTATTGCTCCAATCACCAATACTAATAGGGTTAGCAGTAGAAGATGACCAAACAGGAAGTGAGAAAGTACCAACTAACTCAAAGTTTCTGTAGTAGCTTAACTGAGTATTTTTTCTAACTACAACTGCAACATGTGTCCACTCATTAGGTGGATAGTTAACGCTATTATATTCCTCAATTATAGTACCTTGATTACTGCTTTGATTGCTTCGATAGTTTACCTTTCCATCAAATACCATAACACCGTTAGCTGTGCTTGCATTACCTCTCATAAAGAAAGATGTGAAGTCCACAGGAGTAGTAGCGTCATTTGGTTTTACCCAAAATTCAAAAGTAAAGTCAAAGCCATAGTACAAAGTATAAGGGAGGAACATGCTAGATGTGCCATTGAAGTTAGGTACTTGTATAGTTCTCATATTTTCACCTTCTTATCTTTTTATTAGTTTAATTGATTTGGGTCTTTCACCCAATGTGACCGAAGCAACATTGTTGTTTTGTATCTGTTCCTTGTGAATAGGTTTAATAATAGAACCTAGTGGCATATTAAAGTCTCTAATTTCAGAAGAACCATACTTCTTATAGTTTTCTTCATTTAGATTATCAAGCTCAACAATAGAGGTATAGCCAAACACAACATCACCAATAGTAACATAATTACTATACCCTTGATTAGCAATTACACTGACTCTATAGTATCGGTAGTCCTTAGGGAATTGTAGCTTATATTCTCTTGTCTCAGATTGCCCCCAAGAAGGAACATCCCTGAACTCTCCTACAACCTTCCAATTTACACCATCATAAGAACCTAAAATATCAAAGCTTTTCAGGTGTTCGGTAGGTTGGTTATAGTTTCTTGATGTAAGTCTTACCCAATTGACATATTTTCTTTCTCCATAGTCAATTTGAAGCCATTGATTAGTGGTTTTTCCATTTAGGGAAACCCAACCATAACTATCACCTGCTCCTCTACGAAAAGCTTTCCATGCTAGATAGTTTACGCTATAAACACTACTAGCAGAAACAGTGATATTTCCACCGTAAGCATCAACTGTATTGGAAGTCATTTTAACAAGATATTCTTGTCTAAACACATCAGTAGAATATATTTTATTAGTTGAGATATTTTTCATAAGGAATAGCTCGTTGTATGATTTTCCTGATTCTTCTAGCATTGCTAGTAGGTCAATTGTCATTTTTTCATTTTCGATATATGAGCTTGTGTCAAATGTTTTTGTAACAACTTCACCATTATACATAGTAAGAGCAATTGTGACAGAGTTTATTTTTCTTGAAGCCCCATCACCACAATAAGGTCTTAAATCAATTTTACTTAAAGCAATTGGATTATCAAAACTTAAATCAACATAGTTAGCTGAACCTGATAGCCAATAGTTGTTTCTAGTGGAATCTGTCTCAGTGTATGTTGAAGTATCAAATGCATTATCTACAGCGTAGCTTGTGGCGCTATAGACATTTGTAGTAGTTGCTTTCCCACTGTTGTAGTGTTTATTCTCTATGTGAAAATAAGCTGTAGCTCCTGCATCATAGTTGTTAGTGAACTTAATAGGAAGAATAAGCCCATTTAAGTCATATAGCCTTACCCCACCTAAAACGTAGTATGAGCTTGCCCTAACTACTGTGAATCTTATGGACTTAATCATTTATTAGTCCACCTCCATTTTTTTAATATTTCTTAGAGTTTCTAAGTCAATTCTTTTTGCGTAAATCTTACTGTTTTCACTAAAACCACTACCAACAAGGTCTTGTCTAAGTGTTAGGGTATTGTGAACAACAGCGTCAACTCTGTCTAGTATTTGAAAATTGTATATCCCATCCTTAGAGAACTGAGCTACAGTAGGTTGTAGTGTAGTTACATTTCTCCATCTAGGCACACCATCAACAAGCTCACATGTTTTATAAGCACCATCGTTAAATATTAGAAGCTTATTGTAAGCTGAAATCTCTAGTAAAGGTCTGAAACCAGACGAGTTTGTTGTAGCTGTAATAACGTAGTTTGTATATGTGCCAATTTTTCTAGCATAATAGTTAGAAGCACTATATAAAGATTGAGTTATAGAAAAAGTAGTATTACTATTCCAAACTTGTTCAAGTCCATCAACTAAGTGATTATAGTCTACTGTTTTAACATAGTCTTCTAGTTTTTGCCATTGTGATTTCTGCTCAGGTTTCACAACATTGCCTTCACTATCTTTTACTTCTGCAATAGTGGGGAAGCCTGTAGGTGCTGATATATAGACCTTTCTTTCGCCCATTGACCTATTTACGATACCACGACCACTCATTGCCCCTGCGCTTTTTAGTGTGTTATAGGAGATAGAATGTTGAATAACCCTATCTGCCATCAGAATAGGTTGACCTGTTTCTTCATTTGTGTCTACCATAATGAAATAGAAGTTTCCATTAGGGGTGGGGGTTGATACTGTGCGGTCTATAAAATCTGTTCTGTAGCCACCTCTATAGTCTTCTTGACCTAGTAAAGAGAAAGTACCAACAGCATTAGAACTAGCAACGTATCTACATCTAAGCATTTTACCTTTCATTAAATCAGTAACACTAAAAACTTCATCATTGTGGTGAATTAATGCTCCACCTTTTGAATTATCAACCTCTACTGCATAAACATAGCCTAAGTTCAAGCCTGAAATCACAATCTTGTTACCAACAACAGGGTTAAGACCTGTAATATCTACAACGTAGAAAGCATCTGTTGAAGCAGATGTGTTAATATACTTTTCAATGTCTCTTACTGTCACACCGTCAATTGTTACCTTAGAGCCACTTAGGTTTATATAACTACTACTACTGCTACCTTTAGGGACTATTTCAAGATTATCTACAAGTCCACCGTCATATCCTGTATCAACAGAATGGTCTTTTGAGAATCCGAAACCAATTTTGTGTTTTCCAACAGGTAAATCTCGTGAATAATCATGCCACGTAGGACTATTACCTGAGGTAAATATCGTAGTACCATTAACTGAAAAATGGAAAATATCACGAGTATTCTCTGACGCAACTTGCCATTTGAACTTCAAGGTAGAAGGAACAGAAACATCAACTGTAAAATAAGACCAAATTGATTGGCTGTGTGTTATTTTCTTAGTTCTAAAAGACCTTTTACTACCGTCATACCCTAAATTGTAAGTTTGGAAAGGAGAGATACCGAAAACATTTTGGTCTGTTTCGAAATCATCATAAAGACTTTTTCTTATAATCAGCCTTAGTGTCGAAGTACCTTTTGTTCTAAAAGAGTAGTTGTTGAATGTTGATAAGCTATTTGTTGATTTGATTAATTGAATTGCATCTGTATTAGGAGAGTATCTTTTGAACCCTTCTTCCGAAGGGATTACATCTTGTCCAAAATAAGCCATTTTATTAAACCTCGCTTTCGTGGAAAAGTCTGAATGAATCGAATCTTCTCCACTCAGATTCTTTGAATACATAAGTACCCAAAGTTCCAATTCCTTGCCAATCAAATGTTTTGGCTACTTTGATTTTGTGATTTCTTTTTAGTGATAAACCATTTGTTGTGTCAATAAGGCTAGTGTTACCATTGAATAACAAAGCGTCATTTTCACTATTAAAATCTGATAAAACCTCATCTTCATACTCATATCCTGATTTGAAGATAAATCTAACTTGAATAAATCTATTAATTGTTGACTTGATTTCGTTAGTTGTTGGGGCAACTGCAACCCATTCACCCAATGTATAAGCACTTGCGCCTGAGCGAGTTTCTATAGTGAAAGAAGAAGGTTGGTTAACACCACTGTTTGTGAAGGTAGCTACTACCTTATCGAACTTTTTGAACTTATCTTTAAGGTCAATAATATCTGAGTAATAGACTCCTTCTTCTTCATAAATAGGTTTTCCTGAATTATCCACTTTAGAAACCTTTAAATGTAAGCTACCATCATAAGAGGTTTTATTAAAGTTTCCATTAGGAGAGGTGAAATCAATGATAAAGTCCTTGATTTCTACATTTCCACCTACAATTGACATTCAATCACTTCCTATAATATTTTTTTGTTAATTTTGTCTTGTGTGCTGTAAGTTATTATATTGTTTCTATCTACAGCTAAACCATAAGGCATATTGATAGCTTTTGTTGGTATTACACGATACTCTTGATATGGGAAATTTACTCTTGCAATTCCTGAGAACGCACCTTTGAAGGGGAAGTCATACTCAAAAATTCCACCTGTGTTATAGCTTGTTGAACCTGAGTTAATTGATAATACTGAACCATATATCTTAGTGTTATCAGGACTTACATCAAAACCATTAGTCCATGTGGGTTCATTTGTATAAGCTGTTCCTTCTGTAACATATAGGCAACGCTCTAGTATTGTTCTAGTTTCCCAATTGACAGTGTAGTGAATGAAAGCGTAGTGTTGTCTACTGTTGCTACGCAATGAAATTTTCCCTGCGACAATAAAGCTACTATCATCAATATACTTACGCATATCATATCTGTTTAAGTTGTAATCAGTTGATTCATAGTAGTAGTCAGCTACTTCACTAAGCATGTTCATGTGTACTACTCTATGGTTTCCATTTGTTTTAGGAATGTAATAGATTGCTTTTGAGCCATCAGGACTTAAACCTAAAATGTATGCTCTACGATTTGTTCCACCAATAGAAGCGTAAATAGTGTTAAAATTGATTGTTCTATCGTCTGAGTAAGCACCAACAGTTTTAACATACAAGTAAGTTAGAGAATTATCGAAATAGAAAAGTTTGTTAAAATCAGGGGAGAGGGCATATTCAGCACTACCACCTTGAACGTCATAACTGTAAACATTCTTTTGCTCTAATCTATTTCCATTTGTTAAGTCAAAAACTTCTAATAAATGTTTGTTTATCGAAGGTGTAACATCTACGTTGCTTACAATTGCAATACGCTTGTCTTTGTTTACACCATGCTTACAGATGATTACAGGTTGAGTTACACCACTAATATCCTTGTTTTCTGCAAAGACACTAACTTCTCCACTAACACTGTCTCTAACCAATAAGTCATAAAGACCTGAATCTCTATCCTTGTTGAAGAAATATAAATATCTTCCATCAGTTGTTACATCAAGGATTGACTTAGTGTTTATATCGAGCTTATCTTGTAAATCTAGTATTTTTCCTGCATTTGTTTTAACAACAAACTTTGCATTAACCATAGCTAAATCACCATCAAAAAAGTGAGTATGATATTTGTAGAAGTTGCTGTCCTTTAATCGGTCATATACCTTATAAACATTTGCCATGTCTGATAGTTCTTCTAAAGTTCCATCAATGACTTCTTTGTCATTTACATAGCGATACTTATATGTTCCATCACTTTGAAGTGCAATTGTCCAATTAGGAGGTATTCTGCTTACATTCACATCTTTTGTTCCATCAGGAATATATAGCTTTAAGTAGGCTTCTGCGCCATTAATAGTCTCATTGGCATTGTCAATTTGTTCAATACCATTCGTGATATAATCAAGAAAACTTCCTCTAACGAAAACTATATTTTCCTCAAGGAACAACACCAAGAAATCTTTTTTGGTATCATTGTTTTCTTCACCATATTTTGCTTCAAGAACCAACGCTACTTTTCTTGCTAATTCCTGTGGTGTGTAAGTACCTTCTTGAATAAGGTACTCTGTCTCTAAACCAATGTTAGAAATAGTAATAATCTTTTTATTTGTATTATCAATTTTGATTACTTTATCTTTCAATTCGAGCCAAAATCGTTTCATTGGTGATTCCTCCTTATGCTATTTGATATTCCAGTTAATTTGACCTGAGTTGTGAGCTTTTAGTGGGGCTTCGAATCTTTCAACTTCTACACCACGATTTTTGAATACTAAATGACCATTAAGGTCTGTGCTAGTAGTGATTTTCACTTCGATGAATGGTGCTTGACCAACAGGTAAAACTACAATAGGTTGGAAGAACATGTTTAATTCATCTTTTACAAAATTTGTTTTGTAACCAAAGTTAATTGAAGCTACATCAGAGCGTTGAACACCCTCAATTCCATTAAGGTCTGTGAAAGCTTGTTTGTAAGTGATTAAGTCTTTCTTAAAGAAGTTTCTAGTTAAGGGTAAAACCTCTCCATTTTCTAGGTGGTATTCAATCTCATAACGTTTTCCTGCTAAGTTGAATGAACCATCAATTTCAAAGAAAAACTTCATATTTTGACCAAACACACCAAAGCGCACAACATTCTCACGTTTGATTTTGTAGAAGTCATTTTTCTTTTGTGTTTGTAAATCATATTCAGATAAATAAGTCCCATCTGTATAATCAGCGTTCCAATTGAAAGGTAGTTCGATTGCTTTTAAGTTTCCTGAATTTTGAAATAACATATTAATTCTCCTCATTGTATTGAGATATTTCTCTCATTTTTTTTCATAATAAATGACAAGGAGAGTGAACCCCTTGCCATGTGAAATCCTTCTTTTATTCAGTTGTATATCATTATGCTACTTTTAGAAAATCTTATACATAACGGTAAGAAACACGTTGCACAAGTAAGTTCTTACCTGCTGACGCTGAGATAGGTACATCTGCGTAAACAGTTACTTGGCAGAAGTTACCACCTGCTAGGTTGGCGTTAGAACCGTTATCTAATGTGTTATTAGCGAAACCTAAGATTTCTTGTGTAGCAGGTGTTTGTTCGATACGAATAACTTCGTATTCAATAGAACCGTCAATCAAAGTGTTACCTTCAACAGTTGTCCAAATTGGTTGAGTAGAGTCTGTCATACCTGCTTGAGTTACTTTGTATACATAACCGTTAGCAGTAGTTGGTCTTACATAAGTACCAAGCACGTAAGAAGCACCTGCTGACCATACAGTAGCAGTAGCGCCTTTAGGGTTAGTAGTAGTGCCTGTTGTACCTAATGCTTTAGTTCCCGATGGGTTAGCAGTACCAACTCCACCTTTACCTACAGGTGTGAACGCAGATTCACTTAGAGAGTCTACACGAACGTTGAACCAGTTGTCTCGAACTGCTTCTACAATTGCCCCTGTAGTATCACCTGTACCACCTTCTCGGTCACGAGTTGTGAATACTACTTCTTCCATTTTAGAGCAATCTTCTGTACCACCACGATTGTTCCAAATGTAGAATGTGAATTGAAGTGATTCTGAGTCAGCGTCAACAGTTCCGTAGTTTACTGTGTTTTTTACTTCATTTGCTTTGTCATTGTTTGTTTGATACCAAGATACGATAGGTGCGTTTGCCATAATTTAAATTCCTTCTTCCTAGTTAATTGTGATTTTTATATTTACTGTTAGGTTATAAGTGTCAATACCATAATCAACAGCTCGTAACCTAAACACATCACCTTCTGAAACTACTGTTTCAGTAAGTGTGTGATAACCATTATCTTTAAATTTGTTTGGTGCTATGAGGATAGGGCTTCCTGTGATAGATTTCCAATTCACGAAATCACTTGATTTCTGTACCTCAATATTAGTAGGCTTTGTCCCTGTCTTTGAAACATAAGCCTTAACCTCTAGGATTTTCCCACTATGGGGAAACACAACATGTGGGTCTTGCACACCTTGTAGAATCTCCTGAGGTATGATAAAAACAATTGTTCTTGTGTCAGTATCAACACTGATTTCTTTCAATTTAACAAAGTCTTTTTTGGACATAAGACCATCATAGTTTTCTGTAGCAACAGGAATGTTACCACCTAAGTTGTCAATAGGAATCCATTCTTTGCCATTGAAACGATAGCGAATACCTGAGTCATAGACTTGTACTGTCCAACCAACTTTAGGGTTGGGGTACTTCTTCGCTATATCAGCTTGTGTTTGTACATAAGGTTGATAAATCAACACAGTAGTCTCATAGGCATCTTTGATAAGCTCAATGTATTGTAGAGTTTTATCATTTGTGTTGAGAACAATGTCGGTAGCTTCTTTAGTTAAGTTAGTAGCGACAATCATGTTCTCTAAAACTTCTTCAAAGTTTGCTGTTTGACCGATTAACTCTTGAATCTGAGTCTTTGAATCCTCAATGATTTTGAATAGTGTTTCTGTGCTGTCTGTGCCATCATAGTGAATAATTCTATTAGAAGGGTACAGAATGACACCTCTACCTTTATACACAATAGAAACTGTCTCAGCTTCTTTGTCTGCATGAAAGTAGATGAATCCATTTGTGTAATCACAGTAGAACTCATTTTTTCCTAACGTACTCTTGATAAATTTTTCATAATTTATCTCGAACATGTTTGGAATCCTTACTCGATATAGTTCATCAGGAATTTCCAATAGAGCCACACGTTGATTTACTACACGAGTAATGTCTAATCTATCAACGAATGGGTCATTAGGTGTTCCTTTTCGCCAAACTATATGAATAGGATTATTAAAATCTAAATAGTTTACAGGTTGTTTTACTGTCAAATTATCACCTTCTTTCTATGAACCTATTGTTACAGTAGAACTAGTTCCACCATTAATTTTAGAACTAGTTCCTGCGTGTGTTGTGACAGTAGAGCTATCAGTGGCAACAGATTTTCCATTGATAAATACATTGTTGCTGTTTCCAACTGTTACAGAGCCTTGAGCGCTAGTGTGAGAACCACTAACGTATACGCCACCACTAGGGAGGTTGTATGAGTCATTCTCTGCTGTTTTATCACCTTGCACAATAGGGGCTTTACCTTGAATTGTTACATTTGTTACTGTTGAAACTGCTTTTCCTTTTACTGTTGCAGATGTTGTATGGTCAACCCATTCATAAATATCATCAGAATCCCAACGAGTACAATATCCTTCATTGTCCCAAGATACACAGTAATCAGGGGTTTGCCCCTGATATTCATATACCTTATATGTGATATGGTCAGATGCAGTAGTATCAGTTATTGTAGAGTCATTTAAAGCTATCTTTGCCATACGAAGCCCTCCTAGTTTAAGCTAATCTTAGTTCCTTTAACTTCTACACCACTTGCTGAAATCTTGATGTAGTTATTAGTATCAAAGCGAATCATTAGATTGTCATTTTCAATAGAAATCCATGAGTATTGACCAAATTGCATTTTAGCATCTTGACCTTTAACAACCCTAAAGAACTCATATAAATCAGTTTTTGCAACGAACTTTTTATCAGAGTGGAAGCGAACTCCACCTTTGGATTCAAAGTAAACTGCTTGTCCTGAATCATCTGTGTCTGATTGGTTGAAATAGAATTTAGTCATTACACCATTAGGGGCATCATATTCAATAGCAAACTTGCTATTATCTTTATAAATTTTAGCTTGCTCAGAACCACTACCATAACTTCTACCATTACCTGCACCAAATATAGCAACAGGATAAGAAGTATCTCCTGAGCCTTCATAAGTGAACTCTAGCTTTGTTTTTTCTGCGCCTGAGAAGAAAGTATTGAACTTCATGAAGTTTTTGGCAATGTGGATAATATCTTGTTTGGTATTTCCTCTACCTAATGTTTTCAGACTGTTTACAGTTAAATCAGAGATATATGAACCATCAATATCTTTAATCATTTCAGTATCATCACCCATGATGTATAGCTTTTTAGCAAACATTGAACCATTGGTATCAACCCAAAATCTATCTTCACCACTCTTAGTTTTAATCCTAATAGCGTCATTAGCGTTTAAGAATATGTCAGCGCTTTTACCAAAGATTGAGATACCTTTTTCATGGTCAAAAGTAATTTTTTCACCTAAGTTACCATCAACAATCTTTAAGTTGTGAGTAGTAATGTCTTTTGCATAAAGTCTTCCATCCAAACCAACCCAAAACTTTCTATCTCCATTGACTGTGATTTTAATACCATCATTACCGTTAAGATAGATAATAGCACCGTTGTTATCACCATAAATAGTGATACCATCATACCAATCAAATTTGATTTTATCGTTCATGTTAGCATCAACAATTCTTAAATTGTGAGTTACAAGACCTTCTGCAAATAAAGTACCATCTTCCCACATAGGGTCGCCTAATGTTGCAAATAACTTACTAACCCATTTACCTTTTTCCCATTTTTGAAGGGCAAGACCATTAGTGGCATTAAGGTAAGCACGATACCTACCATCATTACGAACAGCAACAAAGCCATACTTATCCATGATAAGGTTGTTGTAGTATTTACCCATGTTAATACCTGAGTAGAATATTGAGTCTTGAATAAGCTCTTTAAGTTTTTGTGACTGATTGTGGTAGTCTCTGAACACTTGAATGAAATAACCTCTATCAGCAATATCACTTGTTGTTTCCATAAGAGGATTGTCATGGTCAATTTCTAGATTCTTAGTTCTTTCAATACCTTTTTCAGTGATAGGAATGAACTGAGACAGATAGTTAACTAGTGCTGTATAAGCATCAGTAAGAGGTTGTGTGCTGTATAAATCAGAAGCTACATATTGAGTTGGAAATTTTGTACCATCCCAAGCACCTTCAAAGTCAACATTATTGTCTCTATCACTCTTGATATACTTTTCAGCATGAGTTAATAGAGCTTTATAGTCAGCGTGGATTTTGTGTAGCTCTGTAGCAATTTGAAGTTTTTCAAGAGTAGTAAGCTTACCATCTGCAACAATTTGATTAAAGATACCAATGTTGAAGATGTTGTTTTCAGCATCCATAATAAGGTCGCCAGTATCATTTACTATTTTAATTCCTTCTGCTACCATGTGTTTAGTGTATAGAGTACCATCAGTGTTAGCCCAAAATACTTTTTCCCAATCTCCATCTTTCCATCTTGAGATTGCGATACCTGTGCAATCAGTGATTTCAACCTTAGAAGCATCATTCCATGATTTAAGACCAAAACACTCGCCTTGTTCTTGACGAATAATGTTATCAAATTCATCCCTTAGATTATCAGATACAAGACCAAGCCACATAACTTCTTTACCATCTGCGTTATAGATAGTTGTACGTGAGCCTTGAGTTTTCCAAGCGCCTGATTCATCTTCGATATACAAGTTAACACCTGAGATAATTTTACCGAAAATATACTCTCCCCAAATACCATCTTTAGAGATTGCGTGTTTCCATGTATTACCATTGTCATTAGTGATTGCTAAGAATCCATTTTGAATTACTAGCCAACTCTGAGGGTCGTCAAGTGCCTTAACGATAATACCACGCTCTGAAATTGTGATTGTTTGGTCATAACCTGCTAATACAGCTTGTTTTAAGCTATCCCACTTATTGTTGATTAGGTCATTAATCTTACCGTTGTTTTCTTTAGAAAGATTCCAACCATCTTTATCCATGCCTACGATAGTAGAAGTAAGGTCTGCTTTGTTTAGCAAGTCCATTAGCTTGTCACTACCATCTTTAAGGTCTTTCTCGTTTGCAATAGTTAAAGTGATTGCGAAGCTTTCAAAGTCATAGTTAATCTCAATGATTTTAGCAAGGATGTTAACTTTGAGCCTGTCGTATCGAATTTTAATAGAGTCACCTAGACCTAATTTATCCCAATCGTTTTGACATTCTACGACAGATAGGAAGTCTATTAGGCTTACAGTTAACTTGATTTTTGGCTCTTGATTTTGCTTAAACACTGTCTTAGATTCTTTTAATAAATCTTCTTCTCTTGTGATAGAGTCATTAGTATACTCTTGCACAATGATAAAGTTCTGTAATTCAGCCCATTCATCATTAGTGAAATTTATAGAAGGTTTAAGCTTATCTAAGTGAACTTGTTTCTCATGTTCTACATCTTCAACATTGAGCCTAGAATTTTCAACTACTGCTTGTTGAGCAGATTCCTCAGCTTCTTTAGCTCTTAATCTTTCGATTATCTCAGTATGAGCTTGAGTTCCTTCTTTTGTACCACTATCATTAAATCCATTAGTACCCCAATGGCTTTTGTCTGTTTGGAACTCAGCTAGAAGAACATCACGCTCATTTTCTATCAAGATTCTTTCTACAGTGATTTTTGAAAGTCTATCAGTTTCAATTGTATAAATCTCTTGTAGAGCTTCTAGTTTTTTAGATATGATTTCATAATCACTCTCTAAGCTTTTCATTAAGTCTTCATACTTTGTGAGCGCAATACATAGATTGTTACTCATGTAGTCAGAACTTTTGATTACTTTTTGTGTGTTTTTATCATATTCAAATGGGTACATATAAAAAGAGAAGTCCTGTATATAGTCTTCTCCAAGTGGGTTTATTCTTCTGAAAGTTAATCCATCTGAGCCAAAAGCTCTCAATCTAGTAACTGTTGAGCTACTATCAACTGATAAGTCAAAGCTCTCTAAGTATTTACCATCACGAATGTAGAAGCCTTTGTTCAATCCAACATTCTCAGGTCTAAAGAAATCAACAACTAAATCCTCAGTATTCCACTTGATTACAGCGTTCCACTTAGTAGCCATATCATAGATTACTTCTAATAGAGACATTGAAGATACATTGTATTTTCTTTTAGCAGTTTCGGAAGTAGTGAAGTAACTGTCAACATAACCAATTTTCCAACGCTTTATTGGAACTTCCTGTAAGCTACCGTAAACATCATCAAGAACACTTTCAGCAACTTCTTGTAAGTTACCTATTTTTTCAAATTCTCTTATGTTTTTGTCGCTTAACTGAACACCTAATGAATAGGCTCTATATTCAATATAATCTTCTTCACCATATGTTTTGTTAGATTCATTGAAAAGAAAATACTCAGTCATTCCACCAACCACATATTTGAAAATATATCGGTGCTTGATTCTCTCGATATTAGGGTTCTCCATAGGAACATCATCTTTGATAATGATTGTTGGAATTTTGAATGAAAGCTCATTTACTGTACTTAACTTGGTATAGTATTGTACATCATAGGCTTCATTGATTTTAGCTATGGTGCTTTTGTTTGGCTTGCATAAAAATAGCCTTTTTTTAGGTAATTTTAGGTCATAATCAATTTCACCTATTTTCTTCACTATTCATTCCTCCTGCTATTCTTGTAGTAGTATTGCTTTGTGTCTAATGTCGAGGTCAAAGTCACCCTCAGATGTAATATAATTGCTTCCTCGCACTAGTTCTAGGTATTCATCATTATGTGAATCATACCTGTAAACACCGTTTACTTGATTGCTTGAAACAATTTCTTCATTCTCACAATCAACATAAATTTCTTCGCTGTTATTAAGGTCTTTGAACTCAACTCTCTGACCTGTTGTAAAGTTAATGATTGCTATATTACCTTTACCGTTTTTCTTTCTTATCCATATCTTAGGCTTGATAGGTAAGTCACCTGTGTTTTCTACAAAACCATATGGCTTTAAATCAATTTCCAACTTTTGTAAATAAGGCTTTACAGCTTCATTATCAGCTACCATTACTATTTGAAGTTGAATATATAAGCCTGCCAAAGTATAGTTGTCTAAGAAGTCATAAGAAGTTGTAAATAATCTTTCCCAATCAGTCCATTCAACTTGATTGTAGGAAACTCTGTAGTAGTATTCTACCGTTTGATTGTGTACATTGATTAGTGTCTCTTTAATGTTTGCAATATACTTGTCTAATGTATTTGAAACAAAGAAAGCAGGGGAGATGTAAACCCCTCTAGGAACACCTAGTCTTGACCAATTAACCATATAATCACCTACTCAACTTTTCCGAAAGGTCTGAAATTTGAGGAGTCGCCTACTTGTTTCCACTTGACTGTTGTTTCTTTTCTCCAAACTACAGAGCCATCAATGATTGTTGTACCTGATTGAACACCTGACCAAACAGGCTCAGTTGAATTGGTAATACCTGCTGTCTCACAAATGTAGTAGAATATCCTACTACCGTTTGTAGCAAAGACAACATCGTTTACTTGATAGTTGTAGTCAGGAAACCATTTGTTGCCGTTAGCGTCATAGAACTCAACGCCAGTACCAACTAGGAAAGTAGGGGAGTTAACCATACTTTTTCCTGCTGTTACACAGCGATAGATGTTACCATTATCAGGTTTTGCTTTAATTTCTTGACCTACAGTGTAACTAATTTTAGGCTTCCAAGTAGGAGCATGTTTTCCTTCACGAACATTTACCCAACCAATATAGCCACCGATTACAGGGTTTTTGTTCCAAATGATTTTACCATTTTCTGTTATTTGTCCTGTGGCAATATCCTCAGGTGATTCAAGTGAATCTGTTAGATACTTTTCAATAGTAGAAAAGTTTTTACCGTAATTGACGATTGTTTCTTTAATATCATCATTTTCAAAAGTTGAATTAGTGGTAATATCTAGTTCTAGTCCACCTTTTGTTTTTTCCATTATGTTATTCCTCCCCAATGGTCAGTAGTTGCATAGACTATTCCCCATGTTGAAAGTGTAGTGTTAATGGTTAACCCATTAGTTGTAAATTGAATGTTATTGCTGTTATCTCCTAAGAAGAAGTTTGAACTATCTAATACAACACTTTCGCCATCATTAACATCACGAAGCTCAATATTCTCTTTGGTTTGTTCAAATGAATAGCTGTATGGAGAATCACATCTAATGTCTAATTCTATATAGCCCTCATTCAACCCATTGTGGAATATCTGAGGTTCACCCTCAAACATGGCATAGAATACTCTGTTGGGGTTTGAATCAAATACTAGGGGTTTATAATGAGGTTGGAAGAACCAACGTGCTAATTTTCTTAGCGTATCTTTGTTTTCCCAATCTGCAATAGCAAAGGACAAACTAAAAGAGAGTGGTTCATGTTCCACTCTCTGAAAGTAAGGTTTTTCACGATTTGCTATTTTTTTCTCAATGATTTTTCTTTCAGGTAGGAAGTTGTCTTCGAAAAGACCATCATCGTTCCAAGCAATGAAAACTCCCATATCCTGTGAAGAAACACCATCGTACATAAAATGTATCGACTGTTTCATTTATCGTTTTCCTTTCTCTCTTAATAGTCTGTTTTGGATTTGTTTAGCAAGATTATCAACATCACTTTGAGTACCGTTCATTCTCTCGATATTGATGTGAACAACAGTTGAGTTATCTGCTGTTGTTGGTGTGTCATTAGGTTGAATCTTAGGTAGGGTAGGTAGAGCAATTGCACCGTTGATAGTTCGCATTACATTGTCCATAATTGAAGAAATGCGTAACATGCGTTGTGTGTCAACAGGGTTGAATATAAGCTCATTTTGGTGAAGAAGGGCTAGTTTTCCACCTTTACCATCTGTACCACCTGTAGAACCAAAGCTCGTAGTCATACCGCCTGTGTCAGCGCCAGTAAAGTCATTAGTAGAATTGCGTCTTAGGTTATCAGCATATCCTGTTAAGATAGAACGTAACTCAGGGTAACTAACAACACCTGCGTTGTCCAACATATACTGACCTAGCTCTGCTTGTTGTTTTCCTGATAGCTTACTGAAAGCTTGGTCATAGCTTGTGCTTGCTGAAACTAACGAAAGGTTATTTCTTCCTGACTGTGCAATTTTATCAGAAGTTCCTTTTAGAGCATCCTTTTTAGCTTGGCTATTTGCCTGAGGAAGAAGTGTTTCTCTCATGTATTTTGCAAGCATAACTTGTTTATCACCATGAGATAAAACTTTTCCTGCTGACGCTGTTTTACCAAACTCTTTGATGTAATCTAAATACTCTTGAGTCATGAAACCACTAGCATCAGAGTTGTTTTGGAAGTATTTACCAATATCGCTGATTTGACTACTTGACATTGAATCAAAAATAGAGCCTAATGATTGGTTAGCATTGTAAGTAGAACCTTCGCTTCTACCTTCACTAGCAAGCTTACTAGCTTTATCCTTGATGTTTTTGATTCTAACAGCGTCTTTTGTTGGGTCAAGAGAGCCTGCGATTTTTTCATTCATGAACTTAGCTAAAATAACTTTCATATCAGCTTCACTAAGGCTTTCGCCTTTATTAGCGTTTTCTGCTGTTTGGTCAGTATCAGGAATTTTGCTTCCCCAATCTCCTGTAACCGTATTCTTCATATCATTTAACTTTTGGATTTCCTCTTGTACTTCTTTAATTTTATCTTTAAGAGTTTCCATTTTATCTATTACATTCTCACGAAGGGAAGTACCTACAGCTTCCCATGTACCATCGAATCTATCTTCAAGGTCAGGTAAACTAGCCCTTAACATGCCAATATATTTATCGTATTCTGCTATCATTTCTTCATAATGACCTTCTGCCATAAGCTTTCTAAGTCGTTCCCATTCAGCTTCATCATTAAGTAAGTCTTGATAATGTTTTTCCCAATATTCTTTTTGTTTGTTAAGAGACTTTAGAACATCTTCTGAGTGTTTGTCTTCTTTTTCCTTTAGGTCTTCAATATTCTCAGTTTTTTCTTCAAGCATATCGTCAAGCTGTTGCTCACGAAGCTCTTTCTCATACTGATATTTTTCTTCTGCAATTTGTTTTTCAATTTCTGCGATTTGTTTTTGAAGGTCTTCTTTTTCTTTTATACCTTCGTAAGTGTTTACGTTGGATAGAAGATTTAGTTTGTTTTGCAAGTCTTGTTTTTGAGTGTTAAGTTCATCAAGTTTGTTCCCATGACTTCTATCTCTATCAGCATCATCAATCTCTCTGCGTTTAGCATCAATGATTTTTGTGTATGCTTCTAGTTCATCATCATATTGTTTGATAACCTTATCATGGCGTTCTTCCTCAGCTTTAATAAGCTTATCAAGAGCGTCAAGTTGAATGTCTTTAGCTTCGTTTATAGCGTCTTTTAAGGCATCTATTAGCTGGTCTGCAAGGTCTTTACGCTTTTCCGCAATCTGTTCATCAATTGATTTTGAAAAGTCTTTAATGGCTTGCTCAGTGTCTTTAATTGCGTTCTTAACTTCAACGTAGGCAAGAGCATTGTCCTCAAGCTGTTCTTCAAGTTCTTGAAGTTTTTCTACTCCTAAATCTTGACCTTTCATTGCTTTTTGAATATCTAAGCCTTTTTGCTCAACTTCTCCAAGTTTTTCTTTAAGCTTTTCTAATTCAAACTCAAGCCCTTTTTTATAGTCACCTGAGCCTTCTTCAAGTGTCCCTCGAAGTGATTGAGAATAAGCGATTTCAAAATCAATATCATCAATTTTAAGGTCATGAGGAATTGCAACTGCTTGAACCAATTCATAGTTCAATTGGTGTAAAGCCTGATTAACTTCAACTAGCTCTTTCTTCAATGAATCAGCTCTTTGTGTAAGCTCCTGATACATTTCAATTGTAAGATTGCCTTTGCTTAACATTTTGTTTACATAGTCAAGCTCTGCTTTCATAGAGTTTAGCTGACCTTTACGAGTGTTAGCCATGATTTCAAGTGTTTTAGTATAGCGTGTGCTAGTTTTATCAAGCGCTTGAATCTTAACTTCTTCCCACTCAAGAGTTTTCGCAAAACCATCTCTTTTATGGTCGAAGCTTGCTAGTCTTCCACTGATAACCTCGTTGTAGTATGCTTTGATTTGATTTTGAGATTCCAACATTTGTTGTTGTAATTCATATCTTCTATCAATCAACTCGTCTTGTTGAGCAAGAGTTAGTCCACCTGCGTTATACATTTTTTGGATATATGCGTATTCAGCTTGATAGCTTTTTAACTTTCGTTGTTCCGCAGTATATTGTTTGTTAACGCTGTTTTCATACTCTTTGTTATACTCAAGCATGTTTTTCTGTAATTCTTCTTGTTTAGCAATTCCCAAGTCTTCAATACTTCTATTACGTTGGTATTCCTCAAGTGTTGACTTAATTCCTTTGTAATAGTTCTCTTGAGCTTGTTCTGCAAGAGCCATATTCTCTTGTTTAAGAGCTTCAATTTGATTTAGAGCATCAGCGTGTTCATCGTTGCCTGAGCCACCGCCTGAGCTTACAGTGCCACCTTTGCCTGCATAAGTGTTGTAAGCACTTTGGGCATAGTTCACTCTGTTGTTGTGACCTTTGCTACCTGCTTTTTCTCCACTACGCTCATAAAGAGTATTGAAGTTTGAAGCATGTTCTGTAGCAGATAGTGTTCTGTTTAACGAGTGTAGGGCTTGTTTTTCCTTGCCTTGAAGCTCTTTCCACATGAATTCAAGTTGTGTGTTTAAATCGCTTGCGTTAGTACCTTTGCTTTTTGCATAAGAGTTTAGCTCTGATAGTCTACTACCTCGCCATTGTGCGATACCGTAGGCACTACCTTGAGCGTTTCTGCCTGCATTTGAACTATAGTTAGATTCTTGTTGAATATTCCCCATAATACCTGCAACAGCACTATCGCTAAGACCTTTAGACTTGAAGTAGTTCCAAACAGTAGCTTGTGCTGAACCACCTGAACTAGCTTTTGTTTGACTGTACGATTGTACGCCACCACGAGCGCTTTGAGCGTAGCTAGTTGGGTCAATCCAAGTGTTACCTTGTTTAACGCCATAGTGAAGGTGAGAACCATCTCCACCTTTACCTTTAACAACATTACCTGTGTTACCGATAGTACCAAGCTTAGTACCAACATCAACAACGTCACCGATTGCAACAGCAATACTATCTAAGTGAGCATAGAAGTGTTTAAGACCATTAGAATCCATAACATAAACATAGTTACCTGAAACATTGTCTTTGCCTTTTGCTGCTACTTTACCTTTAACATTGGATTGTAATAAATCACCAATTGCTCCATCAATATCAATACCTTTGTGATTGTCTGAACGTGAAGCCCAAGTAGAGGTAATTGTACCTTGAAATCCTTTAGGCTTAACAATACTAGTAGTATAGCTTGAACCACTAGAACCTTGAACACCGGATAAATCTTTCGCTTTTTGATTGTTTAAATCAATTTGCTGTTGAATTAATCTATTTTCATCTAAGAGAGCCTGTCTGTACTGCTTAGAGTAAGTAGGATATTTCTTTTGTCTAGCTTGAACCTCTTTTAAAGCAGTATTAAGCTTATTAAGTGTTAGAGTATATTTGTTAGTGATTTTCTCTAGTTCTGATTGCTCTTTAGTAGCTTTGCTTGAAGAATCACTAGCTTTATCACTAGATTTAGAGTAATTATCTGTTGATTCACTGGCTTTATCACTAGATTTAGAGTATTTATCATTAGAGGCACTTAAAGAATTGATTCCTGTGTTCAATTTCGCTATTTCTTCTTCTAGTTGAGCTTTTTTCTCATTTCTTTTAGCTTCCATTATAGTTGCGGCGGCTTTCAAAGCTAATGAAGCTATTTTATTAGATTTCCCCATAGCTAGTGCGCTTGCTTCATAGGTTTTTTTAGCTTTTTCTATAGCTTCTAGCTCTAATTGAAGGTTTTCAATACGAGCTTTTGCACCAACAGCAGAATAATAAGTTGATTCTTCTTCTGAGTTAAACTTTCCATCTGACAAGTTTGTATAAGATTCAGTGAGAATCTTATTCATCTTATTCTCAGCCTCTATGCTTTCAATTCTAATCTCACCATTTTTAACAAGATGAGGGTAGAGAGCCTTGAGATTTTTCATAGCTTCTTCTAGTTTAGCCTCTTCATCTGCTGTTCTATTAGTTACGCTCGAAAGGTATTTATAAATACCTGCCAACTCGTTTGTCTCTGATATTTGTTTACCAGTGACACCTAGCATTTCCTCTCCTAGAGAGCTGAAACTTTTGATTTTCTGTGCGTACTCCACCATAGGGTCTATAGCATCGGCAAGTCCTTCTGCGCCTTCGTTATGAGTTTTGAAATATTCCTCAGCTTCTTTGCGCCCTTTACCTTGAGTTTCCATGATATCTTTAATCGCTTTTTCTTCGTTAAGTTTAGATTCTATGAAATTATCAAGAGTTTTTTCATATGTTTCATAAAGAGCAGTACCTTCTTTAATACCTGAATCTTTTAGTGCTTTTAGGATACTTCCCTTTATAGTATTGAATGATTCACCATACTTTTTCTCAAGTTCTTCAGCATCAGTAATACCACTTTTTTTCATTTCAGAAATAGCATCTGCTAATTCAGTAAAGTTTTTCTCAATGTCAGCGTCTTTTTTACCTAAAGCCATAGTTATAGCTTCATTGAATTCATCTAAATCAGACTCAGTTTCAGCTAAGTTGATAACACTGTTAGCAACATCTTCAAATACTTCTTGACCTTCTTTAGAGAAGTCTCCCGTCAATTTAATGGTATCTTCTAGGTCTTTTGTATATCCTGTTTTTAATACATTTAAACCTGACATAACATCTTTTTGACTTTGTAGAAGCTCAAAATAGATTTGTTCTAATCCTTCTTTAGAATTCTCTAAGTCACGAATAGCACCATCAGTAAGATTTAACTCAGTCTTTTTAGCTAAAGCTTCTTTTGTTCTTTCAATTGCTAGTCTTACATCATCAATACTTTTTACAGATTTACTACTGTACCATTCTCCTTCAAGATTTATGCCCTTAGTCAGTTCATCCCTAAGTTCCATGTAGTTTTTACTTACTAAATCCATTGTGTAGACATATTGGCCAGCACTTTTTAGGTTTGCTTTTTTGTCTTTATTGGCGTCTTTGATAGTGTCTCTGGCTGTCTCTTCGGCTTCTTCTTGTCCTTTTTTTGCCTTTTCAGCATTAAGTAGTTTTTGAACCTCAAGCTCTTGTTTTAGAATGTCAACTTTAGTTTCTGCTTGCATAGAAGAAACTAGAATTTTATTACCATATTCATCTTCACCTTTAACTAAGTTAGGAAGTAGTTTACCTAGTTCATTTTGAGTAACAAGTAATTCTTTATACTTTTGAGAATCTAGTTGTTGTCCTTTGCTTTCTGCTGAAAGTGTACTATATTTTGATAATAAGCTATCAATAGCTCTTTCATTGTCTGCAAATGACTTTACCTCTTGCTCATTTTTAGCGATAAGTTCTTCCTTAGCTTTTTTAGCTTCCTCAGACCTAGCAGTAAAAAACTGAATAGCAGCGCCTGCTACCATACCAGCAGCACCAAGACCACCAAAAGCAAAAGATAATAAATTAGCAGCTTTAGATCCTTTGTTCGATGCTTCTGTTGCTTCGTTGTTTGCACCTTTAAAATTTGCGTATGCTTCTTTTGTTGAAGTAATTGCTTCGCGAATCTCTAAAATTTTAGCTCCGTCGTCTGAGAGTTGTTTTCCCAAACTGGTATCCTCAGACATATTTTTTTTCAAGTCAGTCACTTTAGTATTTATATCTACAAGAATAGAGCGGAGTTCTTTAAGTGCTCCAATAGTTCCATTAAAGTCAGTAGGAGGTGACGGTATTTCTTTTACATTGGAAGGGGCTTCTTTAACAGTGGCTTGTACTGCTTTTGAGCTAACGACAGGTGTAACATTTGCGACAACATCAATTTTGAACTTCGGTAAAGACATTTTATTAATCTGTTCTGAAATGCGTAGCTTCGTTTTTTCAACGTCAAGCTCCATAACAGTTTTAAGACCTTGTAGTTCTTTCTCTTCAACAGTGTTTTTAATATGATTAAATGCGCCTTTAGCAAGTTCTAGTTTTACTTTTGCCTTAGCAAAAATAATTTGTTCTAGGCTTTTATTAATGTTTTCGACACTAGCTTTTTTTTCTAGAATAAGCTCAATAGGTTTTTGGTTTACTTTAACAGTCTCTATAAATTTGTTAATATTTGCTTTAGATTGTTGATAATTCACACCAAAAGAAATCTGAAGTGGTTGCACCTCAATTTTCTTTAAAGCACTCTTGACTGTAGTTTGTGTTGCTTGTTCATTAACATAGAAAATCAAAGATTTCTTAGCTTGTTTTTGGTTGTTTAGGAAAGTTTGAATGTTTGCTTTACTTTGTCCAACTGCAACATCAAAACTAAGGTTAATGTTTTTATTTTTATGCTTGTCTAAAAATGTTTTGATGTTTTTATTAGATGCACCAACATTTACATCAAAAGTTAGTGTTTTATCTTTCATTTCTTTAGATAAGAATGTATCAATCCTTTTTTTGGATTTATCTTTATCAATATCTAACGAAACCAAAAACTTTACTTCGTTATTTGTAATACTCAAAATGTTTAGCTCCTTCTTTATTCGTCGTTGTGCAACTATTTTGTTGCAGTCTAAAACCCTCAAGTAAACCCCTAACCGAAATAGGGTAGGGATATAATTCAAAGTATTAGAAAATATCATCTAGTTCATCTGAATCATCTTTTATAACATAGATGGATGTTGTTTCAGTAGAGATGTGATTTAAAAGCACCTTAGCTTTATTAATGTCTTTTCCTTCTTCAACTACTAAGTGTGTCGCTCTTGAGCGTCTAAGTGCGTGGGGTGTTAGTTTATATCCTAAGATATAATTGAACTTATTAGTAAACCACGCATTGAAAGCGTCAGGACTAAGTTCTTTTGTTTCACCATTCTTAAACTTACGAACGAAAACATATGGGTTATCGTCTTCACCACGAATTTCAAGCCATTTTAAAATAGCTTGTCTAGCTTCTTCGCTATACATCAGTTTGATCGGTTTACCAACCTTACCTTTACCTTTACCACGAACATGAGGTGTTGCGTAGAAGTCTTTGTTCTTTACCTTAGGCATATCAAAGAACTCTTTTTTCATCTGAGCAATTTCCGCTCTACGTGCGCCTGTGCTGTAGCTTAATAAGAAGTAAGCAATCATTTGATACTCACCTTCTTTTTCAAGCTCCGCAATAAGCCTGTCAATATCTTCTTTCGCTACAATATTCTTTTCTCTCACAAGCTGTTTAGGAGGGGAAGGAATAGCCTTGTTGAAGATATTTCTAAATTCAGGGTAGTCTTCGCCATAGTAAAGTTCAATATAGTTACAAAGTGAACTTACTGCTGAGCGTTTGAACTTAACAGCATTAGAAGATAACTCTAATGACATCAAGTGATTCTGATAATCTAAAGCGTGTCTTGCTTTTAATTTGTGGATAGGGCGGTTGTCAAATTCATCTTTAACATATCTCACAAAGATTTTTAATGCGCTTGTATATTGTTTAAGTGTTTTATCTGATAGATGTTGTTGTTTCAAGAACTTATCAACAATCTTTCTATTCCACTCATTACATTCAAGCCATTCTTCAGTAGTTACAGGAGGTATTTTAATTGCCATTTTCTCACCTCCTTCAATTGTTGATACCTTGCTCTAAAACATTTTTAAGGTGTTTGTTATAAGTAGTTTTATCTAGCTTTTCTGCTGTTGCTTTTGCAAATGGTCTAGGTTCAGCCCATTTTTCATCAGGGTTAAACCAACCATTCTCAGAATTGCTAGAGGTGTGCTGTATATCACTACCATTTTCGATTAGCTCTGAAATAAAATAGCCATCCATTGAATCACTAGTGAGGTTTTCAAAGTCAGAAGCGAAGGTATTTCCATTAAGCTTATGTTTTGTAAATACCATATTTCTAGCGTCAGAAAGACCGCCAACATCATAACTACGCTCATAAGCGTGTGGGTCATAATAGTCATTTACTTCTGTGTAAACAGAATCTACCATTGCGTGTCTAAACACGTTTAGAACTTGTGGGCTTTTAATGGTGTCCTTCACTTTACCTTGAACATATTTTTCCAAATCCTTGATATTACTGAATGTAGGCAATTACATCACCCTAACTTATTTAAAATCTCCTTTTGTTTCTAATGTTTCATTAATTGCTTCTTGAGCCAATACAGCTTTTTCAGCAACCTTGTTTACACGTTCAATTACTTCTCCAACTTGATTTTGGTCAAAAATTTCATCGAAGAATAGGTCAAATAAACCAATCTTCATTAATGCTTCCATTGCCATAATCTTTTCTTCGAACGTGTCACCGATTTCATTTTTAAAGTGAGAGAAGTATTTAATAATAAGCAATAGCTCATATTTAATTAGTTGTTCATCACTTTCAAAGAAACTGTATTCTTTTTCGATTGCGTACTGCATATCGTTGAATAGCTCAAGAGTTAGCTTCTCAACTTGAGTGCGGTCAAAGTATTCGTTATACTTAACTGTTTTTTTAGTCTCAGGGTCAACTAGGAACGTAGACATTACATCTACTTTCTTAGATTCTGCTAGAATATCTTTTAATTTAATTGGTGACTGTCTTTTTGCTGTCATGGTAAAATCTCCTTTTTATCGGTTAATAGTTTAGAAATAAAAAGGGGAGAGGTTGACCTCTCGCCCTGGTTTTTATAACATATTATTATTTTTCTTATTTACGTGGTTTAAGCAGGATTGAACCCATTTCATCAGCACCCTTAGGGTTAATTACTGCGAAATTGATTTCAGGTGTGTAAACATTACCGTTCTCTAATGAAATGTCAAACTCACCACTAGGGATTGTTTCAGGGAAATCAAATAGAATATCTGCTTTTACTTTTGCAGTATCTAAGTCATAAGCAATTGTTTTCATTTCTACTCTGTATTTTCCTGCGAACTTAGTAGAATCAATAGAAATTCTTTGACCTTCTACTTCCTCTTGATAGAATACATGTAACTCTTGTCCTGCTTTGAAAGTGCCTTTAGCTCCTGCTAATTCAACAGCTTTCTTAGTTTTGTCTGTTGAAGAAACAATAACATTTAAAGTCTCTTGCGTACCATCAGGTAGTTCAACTTGTGCTTTAGTTCCTACGATAGCACCATCAGGTAATACGATTTCGTTTGTAGAAGTGGCGCTGTCTACAACAACAATACCTTTAGTATTTGCTGTGAATTGACCTTTACCGTTTTCTTCTACAGCTACACCTTGAGTCATTGCCCAATACTCAATATCAGCTACTGCTGAACGCATTGCTAAATCAATTGCTTTGTCAGTACGAATTTTGTAAAGTTTTTTGTTACCGATACCGCCTTTAAGGTCTTCTTCTGAGATAGAGCCTTTGATACCTGCTAACTGCGCTTCCGCGTTTAGTACCACTTTACCTGTTTCTAGGTCAGTGATTGTTACATCTGCTGTGTCTTGAATTACGATTTTACCCATTGAGTAAATTCCTCCATTTATTTATATTGTGTATGAGCTACATTTGAAGTAGCCCACCAAATTTCTTGTCAAATTCATTCTTAGATATTACATCATCTTCTAATTTGAATAAGTCAATATGCTTATTCCAAGATTCAATGTTTACCTTCTCTGCAACTGTGGCAAAAAGGGTAGATGTCTGATAGTTATAGATAGCTCCAACACGAGCATAAATAGCGTAAACTTGAAAAATGTTCATTCTACATACATCATCAAAACTGTTACTTGTACTTGCGACAATAGAAGTAACAATATCAACAAATGTCTGCTCCTGCGAGGATTGTTGTTTAAATCTTCTAGAGCGTTCAATAGCTCTTTGAATTTCTTCGTTAGGAGAAACCTTGTCTTCTGTGATTACATTCATATCCATAATCAATCTTCTAACAAAGTGAAAACTCTCACTAGATTCAAAGATTATTTCGTATTGTATTTCTTCATTTCCATCAAACACTAATTGAAAAATCCTCAAATAAGCATTTAACAACTGTCGTGTACTAAGAACAATCTCTAATAGGTCTGCTTCCTTGATTTCCATTAAGGCTTTTAGACTTGATTCATCTGCCATAGCTTCTTTTAGTTGATTCCTATAGTTGTAGTAGATGTGTAGAGAGTTTTGAGCGATAAGATTTATCTCAGCAGCATGACTAAGATATTCTCGATAGGTTAAAAATCTGATAGAACCAAATTTTGTATCTACTGTTTCACCGAAAATAAATAAATTCTTATCGTAGTCTAGATTTTCAATGTGGTGCATTATTTCTTACTCACATTCATTGTGTATTGATGTAAGAAGCGTCTATAATGTGTTGGGGCTTCACGAGGGTTGCCTGATTTGTATTCGAGCTTACCAAAGCCTGCAATACGCTCTAATGCTATCAGCTCATTAATCCTGTCAGATATTCGTGATATTCTTAAATCTCTGTCAAATGATTCATGAATAAAAATGTCGATGTTAACCTCTTGTTGTGCTACTAGATAGCTTTCAATTACAGGTCTACGTCTACCTTCGTAAATATAAATCTTGCATAGTTTATTTTCTATTAGGTTAGAGTTTTTTTCGCCTAAAACGACTCTCTCATCAACTAGTTTCCAATAATCATCACTTTCAATGTTAACTAAGTTTGGTAACTCAGAGTCAAGTGGATCGGGATGATAGTTTTCTTGAGTGTCATATCCTTTAGGCTCATATTTTAATAATCTCATTAGTTCTTCATCGGTGATTAAAATTTGATATATGTTTGAGAAGAACTCTACTGTTGAACTTTGTTTAATCATGTTATTGGAATCCTTTGCAGTTGGACTTCAATGTAACCAATACCGTTAATACAGCAACTTGATACTTATTTTGATATGTGGTTACAGTTGAGTTAATTTCAGGAATGTGATTTTCTAATGTAGTTATACAATAACTGAACCATTAGGATGGGAATTAGAGAGTTATCAGCCTGAGAGTAAATCTTGTCAGTCAATAAACAAGGCTTTTTAATAACTACTTTTTCTTTTTTATAGATTGGTCTACCAACAGCGTCAGTAACTACCTTGATTTTTATTTCTTTCGTTTTAATAGGGAACTCAGTGTTATAAAGTTCACTGACTAACTGAGGATATATTTTATTATCAACCATGTTTGTAACAAGGTAAGTGAAACCTCTGTATGTGAAATAATCGCCAACATGTAACCAAATAAGGAAAAAAAAGAATCTACGCCCATAAAAAGATCTAATGTCATTTACGATACTAGGGATTGGTAAAGTTCCTGCATATCAATAAAAACATAAGATAGGGAAGGAGAATCTAAGATATAGTTCACCATTTGTCTTTTTGTGGAATTTTACAAGTCTTTAATTGTGTTATCATTAGCTCGAACCCTTTTTCTACAAGCGCTGAACATTACATCATTCCTGTTCTAGTTTTTTAATTTGTTTTTCAATCGTGTCAATAGTTCCAAACACTTTGCTTTTAATGAATGGTTTATTGTCCTCTTTAATACACTCTTTAAGCAATCCATTAAGAATAGCATGAGTTTGAACAATCCATGCGCCATCATATTCAGGTGTGATTTCTTTTACGTTATGAACCTCAAAAATAACTGAATTAATGTGGTCAGGTAGCGTAGAAACACCTTCCTCATATAGTGGCAAAATCTTAAAGATAGAGCCTTTTAATGAGTGCATATAGTTTAAATAATCTAATTTTGCAATCATTGTGTGTTATCCTTTGATATTAAATAATTCTTTTACATAAGCAACGCTATATGAGTCCTTAAGAAGCGGGGGTGAGTTAATTTCATTGAAATTAGCTCAGCTAAAGTAATGTATTGAACAACGCTAAATTTAGCCCATTCAAACTTTTCGCTAGTGCGACTTGGAGATTAAAACTAAATTTGTTGTTGCTAAACGAAAACGATTAAATCATTATGATTAATTTCTAGTCGTTTTTTAAAATCTAGCAGTAGTTTTTGTAACTTACGCTTCTTTTACCGCTTTCGCATATGATCCAACGATTTCAGCTATATCATTAGAAGCTTCTTTGAAGCCTACTTCATAACCTTCGTCATAAGCTTCCTCAATAGCTGTTTCTAACGCGCTTGCAATTAGTTGTGATACAGCAATATGAAAGGATTGCTTTGGTTCAGTGCCAATTTCAATTAGTTTTTCGAAAGCCTCATATGTTGTACATACTTGACATTTTGTTTCTTCCATTGTTATCGTGCTCCTTAATACTTGATATAGAATGTAGCTTTACGACCATTTCTATCAAGCCATAGTAGTTTTTGGTGTGCCTTAGATAGTAGGCGACTGTCTTTTGAATAGTTGTTCGTTCCCGCGAAACCACCATTTACTATTAGGTCTACGCCATGAATCTCATTCTCGAAATTCTTGTGAATATGACCTGCGAAAACAGCAGTAGGGAACTTTTGAATCATCATTGTTAGGTCTTGAATCACTTTGCTATAGTTGTCTAAGTGACCATGAACACCGAAGTAAGTTCTACCTAAGATTGTTGCTACTATGATTTCGCTGTCATACTTGTTGTCCATCATAGTAACGTTGGACATGTTTTCTAAACGAGCTCCCATATACCATGTGACAAAATCATGGAAACTCTCAGTCTTAATTTCTTCCTCTTTGCGAGAAGAAGTTCTGTCATGATTACCTTTGACACTGTAAACTTTAACTTTTTCAAAGTAGTTTGCTAGAATAGCAACAAGTCTAGCCAAAGCTTCTGCAACTGACTTAGTTTGCTCGACTGCGGTTTCTGTTTCACCAATCTTAGTAAGGCGGTGTAGATTGCCCTCAATTAAATCACCTAATTGCATGATATGAAGCTCTCTAGCTCCTGTTAACTCTTGATAAGCTATAATTTCATTAATTGTTTGTTCAATGCGTTCATAGAACACTTTTTCATTAAATGTGTTCCAATGGTTATCTGTTACCATTCCTTTGTGAAGGTCTGATAACATTAAAGTAAGAGATGTGTCACCATTAAATTTAACATCTGCTTTCTTGTAGTTAAGAGGTCTAGCGTTGTTGATTTCATCTTTAATAGAGTCAATCAGCTTTTTAAGCAAGTTATCCAACCTTGCTTCGTGGCGTAAGAATTGTTTGTATTCACGCTTTTGGTCTTGAACTTGCATTTTAGCAATCTCAAGCTCTTTAATTTTGTCGTTTAATTCTTCTAGTTCTCCAGAGGTATTAGCGCTCTGCTTAATAGCGTAATCTCTACCTTGTTTGAATGCTTTATACCATTTGCGATAATATGATTCACCGAAATTAAGATTAAGCTCTTTGTTAAGAAGTTCACTAATACCTTCCCATGTAAGACCAAGAAGCTTTTTGTTCTCACAGATTCGATACTTGTATTCTTCAACGATTTCATTAGGAAGTTGGTTAGTGTTCATCTATTAATCTTCCTTAAATAAGTCTTCTTCTTGTTCTCCATCTGTTTCAGAAGATACATTGAACTTGCTAATAGTCGCGATTGAAACTTCTTCTTTGATAGAAAGAGTGATGTTTTTACCGTTAAATTCTTCAAGTAATTTATTTAGGCTATATTTGAAATCGCCATCTTTAATAGATTCAGTTACGATTAACTCTCCTGAAGTCCAATCAATATCAAGTTTACCTTTTAGTTGTACTGAGTTAGAGCACTTTGCCATTATTTCTTAGCACCTGCTTTAACTGACTTTTGAACAGCTTTCGCTTGTAATAAGCCATTTGATGTAACAGGGAAGATAGCAACGCCACCACTGTAATCTACAGCGTGATAAGTTTGCTTTTTATCATATTCAACTTTTCCATTTTTCTTCACAGACTTGCCAAATTTATCAAGCTTTACTGCGTAGTGTGTGAATAAGTCAACTACTGCATATCTAAGACCATACATAGTCTTAATTTTTCTAATGTGTAACATTTCTCATTTCTCCTTTTCTCTAGTACATTCAATATTTTATGGTAGGGGCTAGTGGGATTGAACCAATGACTTTGGATTAGGAATCCACCGTTTTATTACTAAATTAAGCCCCAATTACAACAAAAAACACTATCAGAATAGTTACGCCTTTCTAATAGTGAATTGATTGTCTTAATATTCAGGTGTGTATTAGACACATTCACCTTACAGAATAATATTGATTCTTTAGATTGTTTTAAGTTTGCTGTGTCTGCATGAAGGATGATACGATTCGAACCTACTATGCTTTCGCAACAGATTTACATTCTGCCCAACTTCCATAGAGCAACCTACAGGATTTTAACCTGCGAATAATAGAATTGTATTCTATTCTCTTAAGCAATTAGTAGCTTCATAAGATTAAGCTCAGGAACAGAATCGAACTGTTGTTTCTAGATTAAAAAGAAGATGTAATGTCACTGTCTAATCGAGCGCGTAGTGGAGGTGGGTATTGAACTCACGGAGGCTTGCCTATTAGACAAGATGAAATACCGAATCACTCTTGCTGGCTGATTAGGCAGTTGTCGAACATGCAATGATACGATAAACCTTTTTATAGATACTCTAATTTTTTTAAACCATCTATTCTATACATTGTGTAATCATCTTTCGATATTGCTGTGTTTGAAGCAAAAATCTCTAGATTCTCTGCTTCTCCATCATAAATATCGAAATACCTATCCAACGCTATTTCAAATGCTCTTTCCTTCCAACGGTTATCTATACTATCGTCAGATTCCTTAGAATACAAGTAAGATTCATTAACTAGTTCGTTGTTAGTTTCATATGTTAAAATATAATAATTCATAGTTTCATCCTTTTTTTTGTAGGGCGTAGGGGTATTCGGAACTCTAAATACTCGAAAGAAAATCGAGTGGCGTAGTTCACGTCAAATGCCCCAAAATATTATTGGCGCGCCATGAGAGATTCGAACTCCCAACCGACAGGGTAGAAACCTGTTGCTCTAATCCATTGAGCTAATGACGCATATTTGATTTTCAGCATTGAGCGTAGTAAGGGAAGAACTACGCTCAAACTTTGATTCTAAGGAGGTTTAAGTTATGAAATCTAAAAGAACTTCTCACTTTATCTTGCGAAGGGTAGGTAGCACCGAAAGTTCTTTTAGTTGTTGTTGTAGTATTTGATTGGGAGTAACGCTCTCTAAAAATGCTTTGAACAAGTTTTGAGAGAAAACACTTACTAATTGTGTCTCAGGTGTTTACTTTATCCTAATTTATGTGTTTGCTTTGTTTGTAAGTTTAGTTATTATCTTACTCATGTGTTCGCAAGATGTTATAGAGGTAGGAATAACACCTTGCGATCAATAAGTTTATTAGCAGTAGCTTAAATAGGTAAGTGACTCACCTTGCATATTTTCATATTATATTATTATATTACTTTAACGAACTATTTTATCAAAATGATTTGAAAATAGTGATTTTTTAATAAAATCCGAATAAAAAAGGTGAAATTCACACAGTATCACACCGATCATTTACTGAATTAGTTAATAACTGTTTTTTCTAATACTTCTTTGAAAGTTTTAGAAACAGCAAACTTAGTAGCCAAGTGAGTTGGTTTAACCACTGGTGAACCATCTTGAGGGTTACGGTAAGTACGCTCAGGTTTTACTTCAACCTTGAACTGACCTAAAGTACCAAGACCAATATTAACTTGACTTTCAACGATAGCACGAACATACGCTTTTTCTACTGAATCAAGAACTGCTGTTCCGAAATCTTTTGTTATTTGGATTTCTACGCTATCTGTGTCACCTTCTAAGATTTCTTTAGCTAACGCTTTTGATACACGCATCGTTGGTAGTGTAGCTTGTAGTTCCTCAGCTAAGATTCCTGTAATAAAATCTGTACGACCTAATTTAGCCATTTTGATATAAGCTCCTTTTTCTCTGAAAAATAAAATGGATTTTACCGCCTTTGGGCATCTAATTAATAATCCTGTATATTATTATGTTATTTATAATGTAAGTTAATCTTCACTACTATTAGTAGTGATTCCTAGTTGTTCCTTATCTTCTTCAGATAGACAAGAGAAATTACTATAGCGTTCTGACCCTTTGCTAATTTCCTTTACTTTCTTATGAGATAAGACTTCTAGGTTCTTTTCTTCTTTAGTGAGGTAGTAAGCGAACATATCCAAAATTACTTTAGTGTTTTGCTTTTCCCAAGTAAACAATAAATATTCTTCCAATGTCATTGTCTGAGCTAAAAATTCAATTTCTTCGTTAAGAAGGTGTTCAATGACTTGCTTGCGTTGTGCAAAATTTTGTGAACTATCTAAGTTCACTGTTAGGTGTGGTAGTAAAATTTTCAATTTATTAATTAACCCTCTCATTCTTTAAGGCGGTGGGAAGTGACATTTGCAATACTTTTTTGTACAGCTGTTTTAGCGACATGTTTTACAGATGGAAAGTAACCGATCTTTTGCTGATTTATTGTCACTATAGAACTCGTTTGTTGCAGGTAGGTGTTCACCGCACTTATTACATTGTTTTGTTTTTAAACCTAGAGTGCTTGTGTAGATTACTCTACGCCATTGACGCTCATTCTCTTTCACGACTGCTTTGTAAACGGTCTTGAGCGCCTTCTTGACATTCTGATTCTCGATGCCTATGGCTTCACTGATTTCTCTATGGGTGTAGCCTTTTTCAACCATTTTAATAAGAAGTAACTGTTGATCCGTGAAGTTACATTGATTGATTAGTCTATCCAATGAAGCATAAGTCGCTATCACTTCTTGATTAACAGCTTTAACCCCTGTAACGTCAAGTGTGCTTCCGCCGCCTAAGAAAAGGTTATCATCATATTTGTATCTAAACTCTATTAAAAGCTCAACTACGCCAATGTCATTCATGACGAAGGGTTGAAACATTAAGTCCTTACTAGTAATGTGTGCCATGCTAAATATTCCTTCCTATATAATGTAACTTTCACCAACCTTTTGCAGTTGATTTCGGCTTTAGTCATTATATATTATTTCGTAATTTTTGGATGTGTTTTTTGAAAAATATATTATTTTTTAATTATATATGTTTTTAATATAAATATATATATATAAGTAATGTAATGATATAAAATAAAAGAGTGTCATAAAAGGTTGCGTTTAAGTATATTCAGGAGAAAGCAGGGATGAAATTGCCGAACATTTTACACCAAAATACTAACCGCCTAAAAGTTAAGGTTGCAAAGGTGCTGTACTATAAGGAAGAAAGCATGTGGGGCATTGTGAGCGTTGCACCAACTAAGATAGAGGATGACTTCGAACCTGAGCTGAATCGCTATAACAACTTTGTTATTAGAGGTTACATTCCAATGGCTATGAATGTGGGGCAAGAGTACGACATTGAAGTATCGGATTTGCAGACAGACGCTAAGTATGGTGAGTTCTATGAGATTATTCGTATTCATGTAGAAGCACTTGACACAGTAGAAGCACAACAGCGCTTCTTACAAGCTGTTCTATCAGAGTATCAATCAAAGCTGATTATTGAAGCCTTTCCTAACAATATGATTGTAGATGATATTAGAGATAATATAATTGATATAACTACAATAAAGGGTTTCGGGGAAGCTACAGCTCTAAAGATTAAGAGAGAAATCAAGCGAAACAAAGACTTAGGAGCTTTAATTTCGGAACTTGCTGACTTGAACCCATCAGGGAGAATGTTGAATAAGATTGTAGAGAAGTTTGGAAATTCTACAATTGCGCTATATAAAGCAAAAGAATCTTTATATTATCTATGTATAGTTTCAGGTTTAAGCTTCAAAAGAATTGACAACGTAGCTCTCATGCGTGGGGAAGATAAGTTTGGTGCAAAACGTATTAAGGCTTACTCAGAATACTACTTTGATGAACTTGCTAATCAAGGGCATTCATGGGTCAATGAGCGGGAGTTCCTAGAACAAGCTATCAAGGAACTTGATGTTAATGGCACATATATTCGCAAATATATGAAGTCAGAGGATGGTAAGAAAAACTTCTATTGGCAACAGGAGGATAAGAGAATTTCTTCTATTCTTATGTACAACAATGAGCGCAACATATTACGAAATTTACTGAGACTTGCTACTAGATATGAAGCACCAATTGGCTTTGATGTTGATGAAGCAATCAAAGACGCTGAGGCGGCGCTAGATGTAAAATATACTGAGGAGCAAAAAAATGCTATTTGTGAGAGTGTTCTGCACGGTGTGTTTATTATAAATGGTAAAGGTGGCACAGGTAAGACCACTGTAGTCAAAGGGATTGTTGAGGTATTAAACTCTTTAGGCCTTACTTATAAAGCATGTGCATTGAGTGGCAAAGCTTCACAGGTTCTTTTATCGAAAGATATTGACTCTGCAACAATTCACCGCACGTTTGGAATTGGTATTAAGAAGTCAGATGATGACGAAATCGGTGATGGTAAATCATTCTATGATGTAATCATCATTGATGAAAGTTCAATGGTAGATGCAGGACTGTTTAGCCAAATGTTATCTAAAGTTCAAGATGGTGCTAAGGTAATTTTAGTAGGGGATAGTGGTCAGCTTTCAGGTATTGGGCATGGGGATGTGCTTCGTGATTTACTTCAAACACAATACTTCAAAACTATTGAGTTAAATCAAGTTCACCGTCAAGCCCAAGATTCTGGAATCATTGAGCTAGCTACAAAGATTCGTGAAGGTGTTCAAGTTTGCTCTGCTAACCAAGAGGGCATGACAAAGTTTGGAAAGAACGAAGACATGATTATGGTCAACTATCAAAACAAAGAAGATATGCCCGAAAACGTTGAGAGAGTTTTAAGAGGTCAAGCAAAGAATATCAAAACACCTAAAGACCTAATGGACTTCCAAGTTGTTGTGGCTATGAAAGAGCGGGGCGCTATGTCAGCAAAAGCAATCAATAATCTAGCTCAATCAGTCTTTAATGACCTAGAGAAGCCATTTGTGTCTCACAATGGTTATGACTTCCGAGAGGGTGATAAGGTTATTGTAAAGGGCAATAGCTACGAAATCAGCTACTATGATGATTTAGAGCATTATTATAATGTGCGAGACCAAGAGTTAACTGAAAATGAGATTCAGGAACACTTATCAACATTGGAAACTGACGAGGAAAGAATTGAGTTTTATGATAGTATTCCAACATCAAACACTGGTGATTTATTCAATGGTACCATGGGGATAATTGTAGATGTGTTTGAGAAAATGGACTATAACACAAACAAAATAGTTCAATGCTTGATGATTAACTTTGAGGGACTAGGAATTAAAGTTTACCAACAGTCAGAACTAGATAGTTTGGAACTAGCTTATACTGTAACTTGTCACCGCATACAAGGTTCAACTATCAAAAACGTAGTAGTTATATTAGATTACTCTGCATATTCACTTTTATGTAGACAGTGGGTATATACAGCAATCACTCGTGCTTCAAAGAAATGTGTATTCCTTGTACAATCATCTGCTTTAGTTAAAGCAATCGGAACAGACGCTAGTGGAAACCGTCAAACATTTTTAGGTGATATGATTAGAGAATTACACAAAGCTAAAGGAGATTTAGAAACAGTAATTAAGCAAGTCGCTAAGTTGCAATAAGGTCACGTTCAGGTGCAATCATCTGTTTAGGTTATTGATATTAATAAATTAAAAGTGATATAATTATATATAAAAGATAAATGTAATACTGTACCTAAACATCACTTTTTAAGTTTTAAGGAGAGAATGATTTATGCTAATAGACAAAGACTTGTTTAACAACTACTTCAAGAAGGACAACAGAGACAACTTCATAAACATAGATATTAACACTTTTGAATTGTTTGGTGAACTACTAGTAACAGGGTAGTTGAAAGGAAATAGGCATAAGAATTTCGCCTTTAGTTGTATATCAAACAGAGAAGCGGATGGAATATATAAGCAAGAAAAAGGGGTTATTAGATTGATTTAGCATTTACTACTCGTGATTTTCCAATCAGCAACATAAGGGAAGCGAAGTTACAACTTTGTCAAACCTAGGCGATGAAATAGCACAAGATTTTTTAGCTAAGTTTAATGGTCACTATGTGTAAGAGACCGCTTTTACAATATATTCGTGAGGGTAAGGTATTCTAGGGGTAATTTGCTTTCGATTAATATACTTGATTTTACTGGCTGTGTGTTATGTCCTGAGATTGGCTTTTATGGGTTCTATGTTTAAGGAGATCTAAAGTGCCGAGTGAAGAAGCTAGGTGATTAAGCAGTTAGTATATATTACACAGAAGTTGAGAATAAGTTTGATTACAAACATAGACGCACAAGAACCATCTCAACTACAAGAATTTGTTTTAATGCTGATATTGTGATAAATAATGCCTATTTAAAAATTTATATAGATAGAAGGATAAGAAAATTGCGAATGTGGTTGTGAATCAGATGAACGAATCAAAAACTTTTGAAGAAACAACATTATTAAATAACTCTCATATCAAAATATAGTACATTTTAAAGGTTATATAATAATATTTCGGTGTTGTGTATAAATGGTTGTTAAAAATGCTATTAGAATGACTAATAGTAGCAGTGCAATTTTAATTGAACAATTTCTTAAAACAAAGGAGCACAGAAATGAAAATACTTATAGAAATAATTTAATTGACATATAAAATTTCTTTGGTACTGTTTTTGATAGACATTATTCATTCACATCAACTACTGTATATAACAGCAATAAAACAAGTTTCCTAAAAAGGTTTACCAGAATTAGCGTTTATAACCAAACCTCCTAAGATGCAGTAAATATATTAAAAATTAGGTTTATAACTACTATGAAGTATACTGAAAAAGGTTTATGTTGAATAAAAAAATTAAAATAGTATTAAATGTATATATTCACATTAATGGTAATAATGTCATGTGGGTGCGACTGAGATGTTGTTAATCTGAATATATTTTAGTGAGTAGAGTAGGGGAAGGTGATTAAAAATGGATTGAAAAAATAAACTGAAAAGATTCAAAATAAGCGTATACCAGCCCATTCTAATTAGAAATAGTTATTGTGAGTAACTTAATAATATGTTATGATATAATGGTTTTTAGAAATGCATTATATAGCATGAAGGGAGACATATTGTTGTGAGTGCTTACAATGACTTTATCCAATCAGTTAAAGATAACATTCATAAAATACATGAAAACAATAAAACTAGAAGGGAAGTAGAAAGTCAATTAGCGATATATGGTATTAATAAAGGGGAACTTCAAAGATACTTTAATGATATTGACACACTTGATGAAATAGATATAAGAGCAATAGCACTAATAGGTGAACAAATATTTTTAAAATTTGGTATTGAGAGTCTTGACCTTAATAAAACATTTAATAAAAATGAATTGAACGATATTAGAGTTTTTTATAACACAAAGCAAAATGATTATATAGATTATCCAATTGTGATAGATGATGTAACAATGATTGGTCAAGGTAGTTATGTTTTTCCAATTGATTATAAATTCATAGCAAGACTGTATAATAGTAATAAACTGAATTATAATTTTGAAGTTCAAAGGCAACCGAAATTTGTAAAAAGGAAAGACAGAGTTATCAAAGCCCCTTTTATCAATCAGAATAGTGTCAAAGAAATTACGAAGCACTTATTAAACGGTACGTTAGTTCCTACAAATATTGTGTATAATGCCAGTCTCGGTAGTTCTAATGAGAGTGAAGAATTAATCTATAATAGCAAAGAAAGAACTCTAACAATAACAGACGGAACACGTTTGGATATATTAGATGGTATGCACAGAACGATTTCTTGTTTAAGAGCTTACTCAGTGAATAAAGATTTGGATTTTAACTTTATTGGACTTCTTTTTAATTTTACAACGAAACAGGCTCAGAACTATCAGAGTCAATTAGCAAAAGCTAACCCTATTCCTAAGAGCAGGATACAGGAACTCGAAGCAAGTAGATACGCTGACTTTGTAGTTCAACAATTGCGCATAGATAGCGAATTGAAGGATAGAATAACGTCAAGAGATAGACTAGGAAAAGGCACAAATGAACTAGTGAGCTACGCTATAATATCCAATGCAATTGACAGTACTTTTAACATGAAAAATAAACTCGAAGCACTTGGAATTTACAAATACTTATCGGAGTACTTTACTTACTTATTTGGTTACTTCCAAGAAGATTTAGAACAACTAGACAATGGTAACTTAATGTTTTATAACAAGATGTTCATAGGACACATAAAATTAGCAAAGCGAATGAAAGAACACAACATACCTTTAAGCAATCTCAATCATATTTTGAGTGGTATAGACTTCAATAGGGAAAATAAGATTTTTAAAGACTATGGAATAGTTGTAAACGGTAAGGTGTCTAATAAAATTGAAAAGTCCATAATAAAGCTATTTGATGATATTGAGCTAAAGGGGAAATAGATAATGAAAATTCAAAACAATGTTTTAAAATTTGATAAATTATATAACGGTGAAGAAAAAAAGGCATTTATTAATCAATATGAATCAGTTGATAGTCAGTTAACAATTTATTGGCAATTTCTAAAAGTAGCACCTTTTGAATTTCAAGCAAATAAAGATATGTCAGAAATGACAGGGGCAGAAATAAAAGAAATGTTATTAAGCGCTGAGTGTTCAACAATAACTAGTGCTATCAATCATATTAATACTTATAAACGATATATTGATTATATGACAACTACAAGCCCTTTTTATGAGTTTGAAAGCTATTCAGAGCTTGCAAGTGAGGTAGTAGCAAAGGAGAAAAACAAGCGCTACAGCAAAAAGGAATTAATGTTCATGTTAGATGAATTAAATAACTACACTGACCAAGCATTGTTACTAGCTTTATTTGAGGGAATCAAAGGTAAATCATTTAGTGAATTATTAACATTAAAAAGAGAAAATCTTCAAGTGATAGAGGAAAAAGACTCAGAAGACTACTATGTTGCAGACGTATATGACGAAGGAACTAAAGAAATTAGACGAGTAAGAATAAGCGAAGATCTTTACAAATTACTTATTTTGGCAGATGAACAAACAGCATATAGAACAAACAATCAAGATGAAATCATAGAAACCCCTTTTAATGAATATGAATATATTTTTAAGAAAGCAAAAAAAGGAAGACAGGGCGGTAATGTATTAGACAGACATTTCATCACTAGAAAGTTTGTATTCTTTAAAGAGTTCTTTGGTAACATCTATTTAACTGCGGAAGACATTGTTCAAAGTGGTATGATGTATATGGCATTTACTTTGTTCAAACAAAGTGGAAAGCTAGGAAAAACGGAGCTTTTAACTATTGGAGAGCATTACGATACTATTATGGCAACATCAAATGGGAAAGACTATTATAGAAATATCACTGATTTAAAAAGAAAAATATTTAATGAGCAATTAGGGAAACTATATAGTGAGCTAGAAGGTGTTGAATATTCTGATTAATACATTCTTTTTAGTGGCATTGTGCTTCCACAGTGTCACTAAAACATTTGATATTAAATTATAACTACACTTAAAAAACGACGATCAATTGTTAATTTTAACATATTTGGTTGTCGGTTGTTAAATATTTATATAAGTAATATAATAATATTTAAAAGTCGACAAGCGTATATGTGATAAAATGACTACTACTAGTATAGCTTTTTGACACAGAAGCCCTTGTTTATGTTCTATCAAGATGTTATAATTGACTATGTTGTCAAAAGTAACTAATAGGGCAAGCGTTTCTAGTAATAGTTACATATACCTTCAAAAGAGAAAATAAAACATATCGTTGGGGGAAAAACTAAACAATGGCACATCCTATTAGTATTCGATTAATGATGAAAACACATGCAAGTAAGAAATTTGACGAGTTGATGGAGCAATTTGAATATTCTCAAATGCTTATTTTATTAACTACAGAGGGAAACTTCCATAGTTATCCAATTGAAAATAAAGAACAAGACAATGGCGAGTTCTATGTTGACTTGATTTTTGGAGACATGAAAGCTTTTAAAAAAGAAAAAGAAGTATTTGAAAAATTACAAAGTGTTCATTTTGAAAGTGATAACGGTGAATTATTTGAGTTTAAGTTTCTTGAATCATTGAGTGTTGTTGAAGTAGTGGAACTGTCTGACTTTGACACTATCTTATACAATCCAAATACACTTGAAGCGTTGCTCGATTAAGCTTGCAAAAAAAGTAGCAAAATGACTAATTAATCTTTATGGTGAGTCAGTTATTTTGTGATTTATAAAAGATGTTAGTGTTTTAACACTACTCGTGTATCACAGAAAAATCCTCTTATAGCCTATACAATCGTTTTGTATAAAAGCGGTGCATAGATATTAGGGTAGTACTAAAGAATCATGCAAAGACATTAAGATCTTTAAAACAGTTATTTTTGAGTCAGTTGCCATTATGATAAACAAAATTGCGATAAACATTTAGACCATCTAACATTCATTCTAAGTGGTATGTTTTCGTACTATGCCTATGTACATTGGTTGCAAGTTGAAATTAAACAGCACCTCAAACTGAAGTGAATAAAATATCTTAAAGTAATCCGTATGTAACATCGAACTCATTTCATTTTAAGACGAGGTTTTTTAAAAGTTGGAGTGGAAGTACACCTACATAAGTTGAGGGTGTTGAAATCAAACACACCAATGTAGCATCGAGACAGTTTTTCAGACGTTATTCATATCAATTTCATATTGGCCAAAACATAGTACAAGGTATTGTAACAGATGTGTGTTTATCTTATTTTCTAAAAATACCTTGCACTAACAGAAATGTTGTGTAAGGTATTTTTTTGTTTTCACAAAAATAGGTTTAAACTACTCAGAAGTGCTGACTACATTTCTGATAAAATAGCAATTTTACTTGCGAAGGATAGGACAACAAACAAAAAACAACGTAATAAAAAGAAACTAGAAACTGCTATTATCAACAACTTATCTGTAAACTACACAGTTGAAGTTAAAGGTAATGGCAAAAAAATTGCTTTAAATAGAACATACATTCGGTTTTGCGTATATTAATAATGTTTAGATACTTAGAATATCCGCTTCAGTTCGGAAATATTAGTATCTATCAATTCATATGACCTATAGCAACATAACACAAGCAGTGAGCTAAAAGTCATAAGCTATATAGGTGTTACTAGGGATAGACTTGTGAACGGACTACCACGTCTATGCCTAGAACCCTTATATAAGAAAGAAATGAAAGGTAATGGATAAAATGATGTTTTTATATGAAAGTCTTCATAGCTATCAGAAAGACTTGATAGATGAAGAAATTGAAGAATATATAAAAAAAATGATAATAACTAATCGTGGTTTTAATTACACTGAGAGTCAATTTCAATCTTTAATAAATGAAGTAGTAATATATGGAAAACAAGTCAACAGCTTTTTAGGAGAAGCAGTCAATTGCTTTAATTTAAAACAACTAGTGGTCAAGTCAAGGGCAACAAAGATAGCCTATGAACTAGAGCAGAGCAATCTAAGAAGTAAAACAAAAAGAGCTCTGGCAAATAAAAGAGAAGAGATTGTAAATCAACTTCAAGAAAGCTACAATATAAGTAATGATATAATATCTTATGAATATTTATTTGAAAATTTTTATATGAATACTGAAAAAATTTCAGAACCACTTCGAAGATGAAACAGTGTATGCGTTTTTTGGAGAGCATTGATAGATATAGCTATAGATGTTCTTTTGGATTATTCAATGCCAACAGAAGATGATGTATATAAATGGTAGGCTTACGGTGCAATGTGAATCCTAGTTAAAAATATTAAGAAAATCATAAGTACTATTAATCGTAAATCCACAATGACCAGTTGGGAATTAGACAAATAGAAAAAGATTGGTTCGAATAAACTATTAAAAATTTCTTGATTTCTCGTTATATAAGAAATATAATGACATGTAATATTCTTATCTAGTTTTCAAAAATAATATAATAATATTATTGTTAATTTAGGATAATGCGTGACAAGGAAAAAGATGAAGCATGCATGCATAGCAGGAGCAGGGTTTTTGACAAGGGGCCTTGTTAGCTTATGAGTGAACCTGATACAACTTAAATATTAGGCGACAAGTGAATCAAAGTGGGTTGCGGCAGATTGAATACAGTCCTGTAGCTAACAAGTGTAAGGTAAATGATCTTCAGAGAGATGGTTCATTTAAATGTGAATGTAAAGGTGGCGGTAGCTCAAAAAAGTGGTACAAGCTTTGTTCCTTTTCTTGAATGACTATACATATAGCTCTCATAACGCTATGACTAGCTCAACTGATTACAAGTCAAACAATACAACCAATAATAGCTTTAAAACTAACGCAAGTTCATAGAAGGGTGGTAGCTAAGTATTACGAGCGTAGAAAGCTGTTCTTTTAGAGCATTCCGGTTTCTTCATTGAGCTACCTGAACTTGAGTATGGCATATATAAAGCTTTAACTATGTCAAAGGAACGTATTGAGGAAATCAAATACGTTTCAGAGAAGCTATAGGTTAAGGTGTATGTTCCAACACTAAATCAAGATGAAATAGTAAAGCAGGTTATTCTAGTATGCTAGTTCCCTTCCTTAAATTAGATTACTTGAGCTTTGATACAGTATTAAGTCGCTTTGACGTCATTGTTACTAATATTGATCAAAGAAAATTGAATTAAACAACGTTACACCACTCTTAGTATTGGAAACATTCTTTATGAATAATGAAATCGTAAAAAATGAAAATGCAGAAAATGAAAGTCTATCAAAACAAAAGCTAGTTTCAATTATCAGTCAAGATGTTTGGGGATACGCCCAAGTTGACTTCATTAAAAAGATGATATCAATTATATGTGTATTGACTATCGAAGTGAGTGGAGGTGCTTATGAACCTAGCAATTATAAGATAGATATTCTTAACATGCCTGCTTATCCTTATAAGTTCTTGATATTTACGAGAATGAAAAGGGTAAAAAGTAGGAGTTGAACTATTAAGACTTGTGGCACATTTGCTGTTTTATGGAAATTACATAAGTAGTGATCGAACACCTGAGGAAGCAGAAATTGTTTCTAGTTTGTAACACCAACATACAACGCACCAATTCCCATTCAACTTAGATAATAGCTCATACGTTAAAAAGCCTATTCTTAGTAGCGGAGGCTCAAGTGTTGGATTGTTAGAGAACATGGAACAGTGAATATGATTATGTTTATCAAAATTTATTGAGCTACCTAAACAAGAGGTAATTATTAATGGATTCCAAGAAAAGAGTTATATCATTGGCTCTTTTATCTGTAATGACAAGGATGTCGGTCTTTCATGTAGATAAGGTGGGGAGATTACCGAATGGGATTCTCAATAGCTAGCAATTGTTCATTTAGAGGAAAAATGAAATAGGCAATATGATAATTACAGCATGGGTTATTAATATTCTTTTGAGCATTTGGTCTTTGGACTACTGCTCAATACTACTTTTGTAAAAGGACTTTAGGTTATCGAGCTCGTTTAGGACGAACCTAACTTTATCAGAAACTTGTGGTGGCTACTCAAATGAATCAATGCAGATGTTAACTTGTGTAATCACTAGAATGGAAGAGACTAAAATTAAAACAGTAATCAAAGAGTTTGATAGTGATTCTTTATAAGAATCACAGTCGTTGCAGAAGTAAAAGGTGGTAATTTCACTAAAAGAGATATTCATTAAAGGTGGGCTTTTCTACCCTTTTAATTAATAGATGATTAGGGGCTATTCAACATGACAATAATTACACTACAACACACACAAGATACATATGAATCTTTACAATTATTCCGATCCAAAGAAGAAATGAATAAGGCCGTAAAGGCGCATAAGCGCTTAAATAAGGAGCAATTAACTAAATCAACATATGCTGTTCTAGACTTCATTTCACAGTGGTCTTGCAAATATGTAGGGGTGAGCTATCTTTGTCAGAAAAGAATCGCAGAGAGCCTAGAAATAAGCTATAAGACGGTTCAAAGAGCTATTTCTAAATTAGTAGAATTGAATGTTGTGAAGAAGTTTAAAACAAAACGAGCTACAGGTGACAAGCGACAAAGTAGTAATATCATTGTAATTCAACCAGCTAAAGAAAATGTCCAACCCAAATGTCCACCCGAAGATACTCTTATCAATACTCAAAATATTAATAAAACAAATGATACAGAAAAAGAGGGTCTTTCTTTAAAAGAAGCTGATAAGGAATCTTTAATTAAAAAAGGATTAGTAAAGAAATTACCTGAAACATTGCAACGTGTATTAGCCCCTTTCTTTGACGCAGATGAAATTTATAAATTAGCGGGTACTATTTATAAAGCTAAATCTAAAATTGATAAGGCTATTCAAATTGAAGATTACTCAAATGAATATTACCAATGTATTCTAAGTGTTATAAATGCCTATAAACGAGGTAAAGCCGATTCATTACATGGTCTGTTGTTCCATGCTATTAAGGCTACAACAAAGACTATATGGCTTAAACAACGTGCTACAGGTGGGATTTGGTCTTCATTTTTAACTTGATTTAAAAGTAATATAATTATATAATGTGTTTAAAAATAGGGTGATTGATTACTCAGAAAGTGAGGTATAACTTCTTTTATGCTCACCAAAAAGTGCCACTAATAATGATAGAGCTGAGTTTTGGACTTATGATGATTGTTGTTCTAACCATGAAAAAAGATATGTTTTTAGTATTGTCTCCTAAAACGAGTAAACAATTTATTTGAATTTGTATAATCTAGAAATTTAAAATATTAAACATTTCATTTGGTAAAAGCATAAAATGATATATAATAACAAATGTATTTTTAGTATCTATGATATGAACTATAAAGGTGTCATTTGAGAAGTAGTAAAGAACTATTGGAGTTTCAGAACGCCACTATCAAGCAGTATTGTAGGTTGTCAATAACATCAAAGAGCGTTTCACAGTGTCAAAATCACTTGATAAGCATATTGAAACTGTCTGAACACACCTTGAGTCATATGAAATCATGTATGACATAGTAATTACCAAAGAAGAAGGTTAGCTCAAAAAGTTATGAAGTCAGAGGAACTTGTAACAATCGAAAGGGAAATGAAGGTCTTAAATGACACATTTTAGAATTGATTGGAGAAAAGGAATTTGACTAAAGAAAGTATCAGGTTCGTGGGCATTGACCCATCAACTAAAACAGGTTTTGTTATTCTTGATTCTAACGGTGAGGTAGTTGTAGAAGAAGAAATTCGAGCAACAGCTACAAAAGACCCTGCAAGAATGATTGGAATAGCAAAACAAATTAAATCGTACTTGCAACCAAATGACAAAGTTGTTATTGAAGGTTTCGCCTACGGTGCTAAGGGTAAAGCAGTAGACTTCCAATATGGCCTAGGTTGGTTAATCAGAGCTATGCTATTCACTGAAAAGTTTGGTTATTCTGATGCTACACCAAGTCAGGTAAAGAAGTTTGCAAGCAATAGAGGGAACGCAAAAAAGGAAGATTTAGTTCTACCATTGTATAAGAAGTGGGGTTATGAACACCATTCAGATAACGTGCGTGACGCATACATTATGGCTCGTATGGCGTACAATATTTATAATCACGCTGGATTGCAGAAGTACGAGCAAGAGGTACTGAGCAAAATGATAAAGCCAAAATAATAATATATTGCTAAAAATAATAATTTATCAAAAGATTATTAAATACGCTTTATAGAAGTAATATAATTATATAATATGAAAGTGTAGGATTTAGACTAGCTGGTTACTTTATAAAAAGTAATATAATACTATTCTTATAGATAGGGGATTGCGAGATGGCAGAACAATTATTACGAGAAGCATTAAATAAAATTGAGGTAGTTGGTTACGCTCAAGAATCAACACTCGAAAAGAAGGAGTTTAAAGATAACACAGGTAAACCTTACACATGTATTAGTGGTGACATTACTGTTAAGATCAGTGAGGAAGAAACTCAGGTTGTGTCATACTTCGCAAAAGAGCTTACACAAAAAGGCGAAGTAAACAAAAACTACAAAGCCTTAACTACTATCATGAATGAATTAGTTACTGTTGCTGACGTTGCTCAAGGAGTATCAGAAGGTGGGCCTTCACGTATTGAATGTCAAGGTAAATTAACTCTAAATGAGTACAAAGGCAATGATGGTGAAGTTAAATCATTCCCAAAAATTAGTGGTCAATACTCACCTACTCGCTACAAAGGCGAAGCAAAAGACTTCAAGCCAAAAGCTGAGTTTGATATTGAGGGAATCGTGAAATCACTTAAAGCAGAAACAGATAAAGATGAAAATGAAACAGGTCGATTAAAAATTCAGCTTTACGTTCCTTTGTATGGGGGAAAAATAATTCCATTAACATTTGTAACAGGTGAAACATTGCCGCAAGGCGGTAAAGACTACTTAACTGACAACTTCCAATCTCGTGCTTCTGTGCGTGTTTACGGTGATTTAGTTAACAAGTCTAAAAAAATCGAACGTGTAATTGAATCAGGTTTCGGTGAAAACAAAACTGATGTAACTTATGAGCGTACTCGTGAGTTTATTGCAACAGGCGGTACATTATATGAAGAAGGTGTTCACAAAGAAGTATTCGACATTACACTTCTTAAAGAAGCATTAGCTAATCGTGAGCGTTACTTATCAGCACTAAAAGAGAATGAAAAAAATGATCAAAAACTAAAACCAACAGCAGGCTTCGGTGATGGTTCTCAACCAACAAATGCTAAAACAAATGAAAAACAAGATGATAGTTTAGAGGATTTATTTGGTGAAGATTAAATCATCTAAAAGTGATGCGATAATATCGTAGATTTCTGTAATTAAAAAGAAGGTTGACAATCGCCACTTTTTTTAGAATAGGCGGTTGTCAACTTCATTCTAATAAATAAAATTTAACAGAAAATGGAGAATTGAACAATGACAATCGATTTATTAACTATTCAACCCCATCAAATTTCTCGTGACCTTCGTGAAAAAATCGTAGTAATCTATGGTGAGCCAAAGGTTGGTAAAACAACTATCGCTTCACAATTTCCAAAAGCTTTATTACTAGCGTTTGAAAAAGGTTATAACGCACTTGCGGGGGTTATGGCGCAAAACGTTACTAAGTGGGCTGACTTCAAGAAGGTATTACGTCAACTTGAAAACGCTCAAGTTAAAAAAAAATTTGAAACTGTTATTGTAGATACAGCAGACTTATCTTATGCTTCATGCGAGAAGTTTATTCTTCAACGTGAAGGCGTTGATAAAATCGGTGATATTCCTTACGGTGGTGGCTATAAATTAGTTCGTGACGAGTTCGATACAGTATTACGCTCTATTCCTATGATGGGTTACGGTCTTGTAATGATTTCACATGCTCAAATACAAACGATTACAGCAGAAGATGGTACAGAGTATTCAAAAACAGTACCAACATTAACAAAACAACCTCGTGGTATCGTATTGTCAATGGCTGACATTATCGGTTACGCTAAGTCAATCGAGCGTGAAGGTGAATCTAAAACAGCATTATTCTTACGTGGTACACAACAATTTGAAGCAGGTTCACGTTTCAAATATACACCACCTGTTATCAAATTTGAATATGAAGCCCTAGTGAAAGCAATTGCTGACGCTATTGAAAAAGAAGAAGTTGAAAAAGGTCAAACAACAGTAGTTGAAAAAGGTGTAAATTTATACGCTGAGGAAGAACAACTATCGTTTGAAGATTTAAAAACTGAAATCAAAGACCTTACAGCTAAATTAGTTGAAAAACAAGGCGCTAACGTTGCGAAGAAAACAATGAACAACCTTGTGGAACTACACTTAGGAAAAGGTCGCACTCTTAAAGATGTGACAGAATCGCAAGTAGAACAACTTTCTTTAGTTGCTTACGATTTAAAACAAACACTATAAAAATAGAGTAATCATATGTCTCTAGAGAGTGTTGGAAATGGCGCTCTCTATTGTCGTTTGTAAAGGTGGTAAGTTATGGCTAATGTATTACCAAAGTGCAAAATTTGCAAAGAAGAAATCAACAAGAAAGATCAATCTAGTTTTATCAAAAAAAGTAGTGGTTATTTCCATGTTGCCTGTGAATCAGAAAAGGGAGTTAAAAACAAGAAAACATGTAGTTTCTGCAATAAAGAGTTCGGAAGCGAAAAGGATATTGTGAAACGTGGTAGCTTAACAGTCCATCAAAGTTGCTTAGAACAATATCACCAGTCTAGTGAAAAGGTTGAAGTGAAAGTTAGGGTGAGAACCTGTCCTAGGTGTAAAGAAAAGGTCAATCCACTTGACGTAGATGCTCTTGATACTGGCACAGCAACTTATCATAAAACTTGCTATGAGAGCATACAAAGACAAAAGAAAAACCGAGAGGAACTACTTGATTATATTTCTTTGAAATACAATGTTGAGTTTCCCACAGGCTTTATGTTAAGGCAAATAACTGATTATCACAATAAACGAGGTTACTCATACAAAGCAATGCTAGTGACCTTAAAGTATATGTTTGATGTTGAAAAAGTTCCTGCTAAAGAGGGTGTAGGATTAGGTCTTATACCTTTCTATTTCGAGAAAGCCAAGAGCTATCACCAAAAACTAAGAAAAGCAGGAAACTCAGCTAACAACGTCACTATAAACAACAAGACAGTGAAAATCAAAGCTGTTGCCCCTGTTAAGGCAAATAGAGTAAGTCGCTATGATTTAAGCAGTATGTAAGGAGAATGGGAAATGAATAATAAAACACTCTTAGCTCTACAAGATAAATTTGCTTATATTCCAATATTCGCTAGACTTCTGAATGAACCTGATGAAGTGTTGAGTTTATCTAGTGGATATAAGCTAACACCGAATGATTTCCCTGAGAGATTTCATAAGATTTTATTCACAACAATAAATGACCTTTATCATGAAGGTGTCTCAAAGATTGGTAAGTTTGAGATTAACGCCTATTTACTAAAAGGATTTACTAACCAACACCGAATATATAAGGACAATGGCGGTGACGAATATATTGACAGAGTGATGGAACTAAATGAGCCTGATAACTTCGATTATCACTATAATAGAGTGAAAAAGTTTTCTTTGCTTAGACACTATACTGAGGTTGGTATTGATATTTCAGACATTTATGATGTTGATGTTTTTGAGCTTAAAGAAGAAGAAGAACAGTCAGAACGCTTCAATAAATTGACTGTAGTTGACATAGTGAAACACATTGACAGCAAAATCATTGATATTAAGTCTGAATTTTTGATTGAAAAAGAAGGTATCGGCAGTCACTTATCTGAGAACATTCGAGATATTTTCTTCAAGAAAACACTTGCTCTAAGTTATGGCGCTAACTTAACAAGTGGTTACCTTAACACAGCTTCTCGAGGCGCACGATTGCGAAAGCTTTACTGTATTTCAGGTAACTCTGGTTCGGGTAAAACTCGTTCGCTATTAGCCCACATCTTAAATATGTGTGTAACTGATATTTATACTGATGGTAAGTGGGTTAAAACCAACAACAAAGGGCGTGGACTATTTATCTCAACTGAGTTAGAGGAAGAAGAAATTAAAATTCCTGCGGTATGTTTCATTGCTGATGTTGAAGAAGATAAGGTTCATAACAATGACCTAACGGACGAAGAAATTAAGCGTTTAAAACACGCTTTCAAAGTTTTAGAACAAACACCTGTATGGTTCGAAGAATTATTTGACTTTGATGATGATGATATTGAACATGAAATCGAGAAACATGTAAACAAAAATGGTGTACAATATATTGGTTTTGACTATATGCATTCAACATTAAAAATGTTTGATAGTCTAGCAAAACAAGGTGCACGTAACCTTCAAGAACACCAAGTATTGCGTATCATGTCAATACGATTAAAGAACATCTGTAATCGCTACAATGTTTGGATTGGTACATCTACTCAGCTTAATGACACATGGAAACAAGGTGCATTAGACCAATCGGCATTAGAAGGCTCTAAATCTATTGTCAACAAACTTGACTTAGGGGCAATTCAAATTCCTCTTACAACTCAAGATGAGGCGTTGTTTGATGAGATTAAAAAGACTGCTAACTTAGGTTTCCATTTGCAACCTACTCACACAATCAACATCTATAAGAATCGTGGTAATAAGTGGAAGTTAATCCGCATATGGGTACATTTCAATTTAGGTACTCTACGAATGACGGACCTATTTGTAACTAACTATAAAGGTGAAGTTATCTCTGATATTACACCAACTATGGTTGAACAGTTCCTTGAAGATGATGAAAATGAAGAAACAGTTGTTTTCAACATCTATGCAGAAGATAAAGAAGAAATCATGGCTATCATAAATGAAGCTAATAGCTATCAAGATGAAAGTAGCATTGGAGATTTATTTGGGGACTAGGTGATTGAAATGTATGACAAAGATAAGTTAAAAAGTGAGCTAACAATTGAAGAGATTAAGACAATTCTGACAGAGTTAGGGGTTCAACACATTGAATCACACATAGAAAAAGGTCACATTATAACTAACACCATTTGTCATAACATTTCAGATGGAAAGATGAAGTTATACTACTACATTGATGATATGATTTTTCGTTGTTATACAGATTGCGGTAGTAATTTTGATGTATTTGACCTAGTGATTAAAAACTATGCTTTAAAAGGCGCGGAAATTAATCTGACAGGTGCAATTAATTGGATTCTAAGAACTCTAGGAAAAACAAATGAGTACACAATTAGACATGAGGGTTTTGGTCATTCTTATGTTAGTAGACGAGAAGAATTAGATTGGCTTGATAGTTTACTAGTTAAAAAGCCTGTCAACATTGAAATGAAAGTGCATAGAGAATACACTTTGGAATTGTTTTCTAGAAAACCACACCCATTGTTCTTATCTGACAATATTAGTGAGGAAACAATGAAAAAATATGAAATTATGTATTATGAGAAATCAAATAGAGTTGTCATTCCTCACAGAAGCCATGACACAGGTGAGTTGATTGGTCTTAAATCTAGGTCATTAAACTTCGAGGACATTGATAATGGATATAAATACATTCCACTAAAGATACAGAATGTACAGTATTCTTACCCAACATTCCAAAATCTCTATGGATTGTATCAAAACAAAGACTTTATTAAAAAGATTCGAAAGGTAGTTATTTTTGAATCTGAGAAGTCAGTAATGCAGTTTGAAACCTACTTTCCTAATCAGAACTTTAGTGTAGCCCTTTGTGGTAGTAACATTAGTAAACAACAGGTGGAAATGCTAATTAACTTAGGCGTACAGGAAATTATTATTGCGTTAGATAAAGAGTTCACAGTTCTCAACACAAACGAATCTAACATATATGAAGAAAAACTAGAGCGACTTTGTTCAATGTTTAGTAGCTACGCAAAGGTAAGTATGATATGGGACAGGGGGAAACTACTAGATTTCAAGGATTCACCTTCTGATAAAGGTAAAGAGGTTTTTGTTGAGTTATTCAAAATGAGAAGAACTATTAACACAAAGGAATGAATAACGCAATGGAAAGAGCAATTAAGATATTAGAAATCAGTAGAAACTGCAATGCAGATTGCTAACGCTGATGAAGAAACAAAATTTAAATTTGGCTGCTTAACATCTGAAAAAAGAAGCAAAGGAAAATACCAAAGATATGAAGTTGCAATCTTAGTTCTAGATGCAAGTAAAGAGCTTCCGAATTTAGGAAAATAACAAGCGGCAAATATTATTTAAAAGTAACATAATTATATAATCGGAGAGTGGATTTGTTGTATCGGTTAATTAGCACATCCAATATTGTCACAGATGATTTCCTAGAAGTGATTCTGGGAAATCGTGGCATTAGAGACAAAGAGAGTTTCTTAGAACCCAAAGCAAGTAATGAAATTCACTACTCAAACTTACACAACATGAAGGAAGCTGTAGCACTGTTCAAAGAGATTGAGAACAGAGGGCGAGTAGAAGGAGGTAAGATAAGAGTTGCACTAATCATTGATAGTGATATTGATGGAAATACAAGTTCAGCTATTCTTACTTCATATATCGAAACTCTATTCCCTCATATTGAACTTATCTTCTTATTCCATGAAGGTAAACAACATGGTATCACAGAGGACAAAATGAAAGAGATTGTAGAGCTACATAAGGAAATAGCTCTTGATTTATTAATCGTAGCTGACGCAGGGACAAGCGATTACAGACAACAGTATCTTATTAGTGAAGAACATGAAATACCTATCTTAATCCTTGACCACCACGAAGCTGAGAATGGTGAATCAGAGTTTGCTCTAGTAGTGAACAACCAACTATCAGATAACTATCCTAACAAGGCTCTATCAGGCGTAGGAATCGTATACAAGTTTTTACAGGCGCTTGATGATGAGTATGGCTACATGGAAGCAGAGCAGTATTTAGACCTTGTTGCGCTTGGCAATATCGCTGACAGCATGGACTTAAAAAGTCCTGAGACGCGTTACTTAGTGTATGAAGGATTAAAGAATATACGAAATGAATTCTTAAAGGAAATCATCTTAAAACAGATTGGTGACTTTAAGCGTGTATATCCTCACACAATGGCTTTCGGTGTTATCCCTAAGATGAATGGTATTATCCGAGTCGGGAAACCTGAGGAAAAGGTTGACTTATTCAATGCTTTTAGAGGGATTGAGCAAGCTACAGTGAATCCTCGCACTAAGAAAAGTGAGACTTTACCACAAAAGGTAACTCGACAATGTGTCAACGCTCATAAGCGTCAGAAGACAATGCGTGAAAAATGGGTTGTCAAAATCAAGGAGCAGATTGTAGAAAAGAATCTTCACGAAAATGCGTTTCTATTGATTGAGCTAGAGGAATCATTTGACCGTGACTTAGGTGGCTATCTTGCTGGAGCGTTAGCAGGAGAGTATAGAAAGCCTGTCCTAATGTTAGTGTGGGATAGCGAGATAGAGCGCTTTTCAGGCTCTCTACGTGGTTATGATGGCACTATGAAGAACACTAAGGACTTCCTAGAAGGGTTGAAATTGTTTGATTATCTAGGTGGGCACCAAAATGCTTGCGGATTCAAGATTTCAAAAGATTCATTATTCAGTTTGAATGGTGCCATTAATAGTGCTTTAGAGGAACAGAATCTAACAGGTCAGCAGAAGATTGATGTTGATTTCTATTTAGAAGATGGACAATTAACTACTGAGCTTGTTGATGAAGTTTATGAACATGAGTACCTTTGGGGCAAAGGAGCAAGCAAGCCATTGTTTGCAATTGATATTGAAGTAGATACAAACAAAATTAAAAAATCTTCAAGCTCAAACATGATTGAGTGGTATCACAACAATATAAAGTTTCTACAATTCACATGCGATAGACGCTTACTTGACCTGATGGAAGACGGTCCTATCGTTAAACTAACAATCGTTGGAAGCTTGAGTGTGAACCATTTCTTGGGGAAAAGCACACCACAGTTCATAATTGAAGATATAGCAATAGGTGAAAAAACAGAATTTACACCAATTGAAGAAGTCAAAGTAGATGATTTATTCAATTGGTAAAAATGATAAAATTGAATGATCTATTATTATGGCGATGGTGAAATTATTAATATTTAGAAGAGGAAGGTCTAGATAAAAGGAGAATAGCAATTATTAAAAAATACAATGAATTTTTTAATCACAATGAAAGCTATTGCCTTGTAGGTAAAGACACGGCTATTTAGATTACAATGTTTGCGACCTAGTTTCATATGTCAATGTTCTCGATACTGTTAGCTTAGGAATCATAGTTAAAATAGAAAATGAGTCTTCCGTGATGGGTTGTCAAGCTGGTGGTCTAAAAGGCTTAAACGTTTGTAAAGACCCAATCGTAGTGATTAACGGGAAAAATCTGAATTTAGATTTCGTAAAAAATAGGATTACTACAGGATTCACAATAAAAGATGTTGAAATAGAGCATCAAGACAAGAAGTTATTTGTGATAGAAAAATTTATAGGTTGTAAAATTAATCATATAGATAAGTAATCAAAAGAGATTTTTGAAGAAAAATAAGAAGTTAAACACGCAAATAAGAAAGAGGAAGGTGACAGATTTGATTGGTTCTTAGATATTGTAAAACTTTTATTGTTACCTTTCAAAAAACTGTTTTAAATCTTTAAATTGAGTAGGAAAGCCTACTCTTTTTTTGTTTACAAAAATAACAATATTATATACAATATTTTTGATGTGTGGGTAAGGTAAGAGCGCAACAAGAGCAAATACAACTTATAAAATGTATGGTCAAAAAAAGAAGTTGAATTTATTACTAAAAAAATTCTCCTGTGAGCAAGTAGGATATAGAGTTATTGCAATAGAAATGAATCGTACTGTAATGCACGTTAGAAATGAGTGAATTAGTGGCATAGGAGAGATGGAAATGACAATAAGCATTGGACTGATTCCCATTTTGATTATATTAAAACCAATTATGGTGTTAAAGACATTGAAGTGAAGTGATGTCAAATATTTAGGTAGACGTGTTAAAGCTATTAAATGTTCCGCAACTAAACTATTAGAAAGTCAAGATCCTAGGCTTGCTCAAGGATTAATGATAACCAAGAGCTTTCTGAAATCATAGGTGCTGAGGTAAGCGCTAAAGACGTTGGATAAGAAACTATGGACTACCTGAAAAAAATTTAAGAAACATAGAACTGCATATAATGACTATAGTTTTGGTGTTGAACAAGATAAGTTTTGGGATTGGCTCGAAAAATATAAGGAAAAAGTAAGTTTAGACCCTAATAAATTTTAGCAATATTAAATATTGCCTGAGCCTTTTGGTTAAAAGAGGACATAGTAAAAGAGAACACTGTTTGAGACATGTATTACTTCAATCAAAAAAACATCACGGAAATATCAGAAGAGGTAGGAATGACTTTCGAGAGTGTGCGAAGAAAGCTTGAGCGTATGCAAAAACACAAGACAAAAGAAGCTAAACAGAAGAATAGCAAAAGATTAACAAAAGCAGCGTAATAATATAAAAATTGACAATGGGTTAATCTCTTTAACTTTTTTTATTGAAATTGATTGGAGAAGATGATATGTGCAAAACTTGTGAATTACACAAAGGAGACGTTTGGATATGCACATGCGAAGGTGAATGTACTTGTCGTATCGAGCTTCACGCACATACAGACGTTAGTAATATACGATTATTAGATAGTATCAACTCTGTTAAGGAGCTGATACAGACAGCGTGGGATATTGGTCTTAAAGGTTTGGCTATCACTGACCACGAAGCCCTTTCAGCACACGTAAAAGCCATTCAGACGGTTCGTGAGCTAAAGGAAAAGGGCAAGATAGGGAAAGACTTTAAATTGATTCTAGGCAATGAGATATACCTTGTAGATAGCTTAGAAGAAGTTAGAGATAATTATCAATCAGGTGTAACTAAATTCCCTCACTATCTCCTTTTAGCTAAGAACAAAGAAGGTCATGAAGCTCTCCGTATTTTATCCTCAAAAGCATGGGAGAACTCATTTTACACAGGTACTATGGAGCGAGTACCAACAGTCAAACAAGACCTTGAGGCGATTGTAAAGCAGTTCCCTGATACACTGATTGCTACAACTGCTTGCTTAGGCTCTGAAAGTTCTTACTATATCCTAGAAGCTGATAAGGCTCGTTTAAAAGGGGATATACAAAAGAAACAATATAATATTGAAAAATTAATATCTTTCATTGAGTGGAACATTGAGCTACATGGTAAAGATAACTTTTATCTTGAACTACAACCAAGTGCTGATTATGAGCAATCAACAGTAAACAAAGTGCTTATCAAGTTAGCACGAAAATATGGTTTAAAACTAATTATCACCAATGACGCTCACTATCTAAGACCTGAGGACATGCCTATTCATCGAGCATACCTAAACTCAAAACAAGATGAACGTGAGACTGATTCATTCTATGCTCACACTTACTTGCACAAGGCTAGTGAGATTTATGCGAAAATGAGCTATTTAGATAAAGGTGTTGTCAAAGAAGCTTTGAAAAATACAATGGTTATAGGAAAAATGATTTGTGACTACACAATTGAGGGTGACACTATCATTCCTGTTGCTAAGTTACCTGAGTTTGAGGTGGCTCACCTATTTAAAGGTGGCTATAAGAAATATGGCTACATTGAAAAAATGGCACACTCTGATAATGAACAAGATAGATACTTGCTTCATTTAATCGAGAAGGGCTTCAAAGAGAAAATTCCTTATCGTGGAATGTCAAAAGAAGCATTTCATGAAGTAATGGCTCGAATAAACATAGAACTAGAAGAACTTTGGGAAATGTCAAATATCCTAAATCAATCAATGGCTAGTTATTATGTTACAGTCGCTAAAATCATTGAGCTAATTTGGGGTGATGATTGCGGTGACGCTTCACGAGAAGAAGGTTCAATTGTGGGTGCAGGGCGAGGTTCTGCTGTAGCTTTTTTAATCAACTACTTAACTGATGTTACTCAAGTTAACCCAATGTTTTATGGTATTGAAGTTCCCCATTGGCGACACTTACACAAGTCTAAGCCTGATATTTCAGCGTTGGATATTGATATTGATGTAACTTCAACTAAAAAAGGCTTCCTCTTTGATCGAATGAGAGATTTCTTTGGTAAGAAACAAGTTATCCAAGTATGTACTTTCGGTACTGAGAAAGCAAAATCTGCGGTTCAAACAGCCTGTCGTGGTTTAAGTATTGATAGAGATGTAGGTTTATATATTGCTTCACTTATTCCAGTAGAACGTGGCGATATGTGGCCACTGAAAGATTGTCTTTATGGAAATGAAGAAAAAGGTAGGAAACCTATCAAACAACTTATTGATGAAATCGACATATACCCACGACTACGTGAAACAGCTTTAAAGATTGAGGGATTAATCAACAAGCGCTCAATCCATGCAGGCGGTGTACTAGTTCTTAATGAAGAATACACCAAGATGAACGCAATGATGAAAGCACCGAATGGAACACCTATCACACAGTTTAACTTAAATGATAGTCAGGCATGTGGAGCTATCAAGTTCGATATTCTTACAATTGAGGGTAACGATAAGATTCAAGAATGTATGGAACTTCTATTAAAATATGGTGAGATTGAGTGGCAAGGGACACTTCGAAAAACATTCCATAAATACTTCCATCCTGAAATCATTGACAAGAGTAACCCTGAGTTATTTAAGATGATTGGTGAAGATAAGATTGTTGACTTATTCCAGTTTTCAACACAATTAGGCCAGGCTGTTATCAAGAAAGCTCAACCTAAAAGCCTTATTGAGCTTGTATCATTGAACTCTATCATGCGACTTATGTCAGAGGGCGAAGAACAACCAATTGATACATTCATTCGATACAAGAATGATATTAACCTTTGGTATGAAGAAATGCGCCAACATGGTTTAACTAAAAAAGAAGTCGCTATTTTTGAGAAGTACCTAAAATCTTTAAACGGTGTAGCTGATACACAGGAAGCTGTAATGCTTATGGCTATGGATGAAAACATAGCAGGATTCACCGTTAAAGAAGCTAACTACCTTCGTAAAGGTATTGCCAAGAAAAAAGCAGATGTACAGGAAGAAGTAAAACAAAAGCTATTCTTATGGGGGAGAGAACGAGGAACCCGCGATGAGGTAATAGATTATTTATGGTTACAGATTTCACGAATGTTAGGTTACGCTTTCTCGATTCCTCACACATTAGCGTACACTCTTATAGCTATGGTTGAAGCGAATCTATCATACAATTACAATCCTCTGTATTGGCAAACAGCGTGCCTAACGGTTAACTCAGGCTCTTTGGAGGTAGAAGAGGACGCGAAACAGAAGTCAACCAACTATGGTAAAGTAGCAGAGGCCATAGGAAAGATGAAAGGTCGAGGTGTTAATGTATCACAACCATTAATCAATCGAGCTGAGTTCGGCTTTGTACCTGATATTGCAAATGACCGTATTATCTTCTCGATTAAAGGTATTGTAGGAATCGGTGATGAAGTAGCTCATATAATCCTTGCTAATCGCCCTTACGCTTCGTTTGAAGACTTCTATGAGCGTATATATGTTGAGAAGCTGGTACAGAAGAAACACGTTATCCAGCTCATTAAAGCAGGTGCATTTAACGAGTTTGATCAACCGAGATATATTATGAGAGATTTCTTATTAAAAGAAATCGGGATAAAAGAGAGCCTGAATATGCAGAACATGAAGTCTATCATTGATTTAGGATTGTTAGATAATCCTGATTTGCATATCTATAAAGAGCTATTCAACTTCAAAGAGTATATCTCAAAGAGTGTTGTTCGAGTGGAAGAAGCATCAAACAAATGCAGTAAGAAAGGGTTTTTTAAAGATAAGATTCTAGGGCTAGATGAAATTGCCAAGCAATTTTATGAGAAAACGTTTGACGGTAGTTCTGTTCGTGGATATAATTATGTTACTCTTGAAATATCGGAGAAACAATTCACTAAAGAGTATAATGAAAAGATAAAGCCTTTCAAAGAGCTAATAACTACGAAAGAGTTCATCAAACTTTATAATGAAGCCATGTTTAAGAGAGAGTGGTACAAAACAGCTAAAGGCTCAGTATCTAAATGGGAAATGGATTCTATCTCATATTATGAGAATGATCATGAGTTATTCAATGTGAACATGGAGAAATACAATATTGTTAACTTCTTTGAACTTGATGAAAAACCTGTAGTAATAGGATATTCGCATTTCAAAGATAAAAACATTCCTAAGCAGAAAGTCTTTACTATTGTTGGTACTGTACTTGACCGAAACAAAACAAGACATACAATTACTGTATTAACACCTCATGGTGTAGTTACTGTGAAAACATATGCAGGAGCTTTCGCTCACTATGATAAACAGATTTCACGCAAAAAAGGCGAGAAAAAAGAAGTGATTGAGAAGTCGTGGTTCACTCGCGGTAATCTAGTGTTGCTTAATGGTTTCCGCAGAGAAGAACAATTTGTATTGAAAACTTACAAAGTCAAAGGTGAAGAAGTTCAACACACTGTAAACCTAATACTAGGTGTTGAGAAAAATGGTGACTTAATTCTTCAAGATGAAAGAGCAAGAGCTTACTAGGCTCATATTCTTACTACAGGAAGGAAGGAAGGAAGTTATATTCTATAAATGAAATTCAAGACATATGTCTATGTTTCAAATGTGACAAAGTAAGATTTCGTAGAATTTAGCGACAAGTTTAATGAAAAACACTAAGGTATCAAAAGTAATGTTATCAACTCTAGTGACAGGAGGGTTAGTTTTTATTTCATTAGTTTTTAATGTAACAGGCTATGAAGTAGAAGCACCGAATATAACAAAAGGAGAAACACAAATTGAGCTACCTTCAAGTGCTTTAGTTCCAACGTTTAAATCACCTGAACAGTCAGCAAAAGAAATCAAAGCTGAGGGCGAAAAACTCCAATATGAACGAGAAGAAAGAGTACGAATCGAGCATGAAAAAGCAAGATTAGCAGAAGAAGCTCGTTTAGCAAAGATTGAAGCAGAACGCAAAGCCAAAGAAGAAGCAGAGCGTAAAGCACGTGAGGAAGCTGAATGCAAGCGTCAAGCAATGCTACAGCGACGAAGAGAAATAGCGAGGCAAAAGCAAATAGCATACCAAAAGCAACAAACAAATGCGCAACCTCAAAAACAAGCGCTAGCAACAAATGGTGTAGCATTCAATGGTAGCTACTACACACCATATTGTAACGGTTGCTCAGGTGTTACAGCAACAGGCTATGATGTTCGTAGTTCGATTTATGTTGATGGTATGCGAGTAATTGCTGTAGATCCTCGTGTTATCCCTTTGTACTCTATTGTAGAGGTTTCAACACCTTTCGAGAAATTTAGAGCAATTGCTTTGGACACTGGTGGAGCGATCAAAGGTCACAAGGTTGATATTCTTGTAGCTGACAAACAAACAGCTTATAACTTAGGTAGACATACTGTTTACGTTAAAGTGATAAGAAACGGCAAATAGTTTCTTAAAAACTTTTTAAAAGTAATATAATGATAAAATTTGGGTATAGAGTTATAATTGAAATTTTCCTCTATACCCATTTTTGTTTAAGGAGAAACACTATGAGAATAAAGAGAAACTTATTGAATAAATAATTGATGAACTGACTAGCGTGGATTATAAGGGCTATTCATTGGGTGTAAAGGGATTCATTGACGAAGTACGGACCAGATTTGAAACAACTAAAATAAATAATATTGAAGTACAGTATTTCCGAGATTCACAATATGCTGATGGTGAACCATCTGTAACGTTCCCTCAATTCAAAGGGGTTCGCCATGATGAAACTGAGCTTAGCTACTACTGAACTATAAAAATATTAGAGGAAAGCATTTACTTTACAAAAGTAACATGATAATATGTTTATAACTTACAATGGTTAATGTAAACTCATTTGTACAGATGAGAATTCTCGTTCAATCAATAAAAAGTAACATAATGATATAAAAGTGAGGTAAGAAATATGATAGATGAAACAATTGAAGAAAAGAACGAAATGCAACAATGGGAATCACTTAATCCAATAAGTTTAATGCAAGAAATTTTAGGTTTAATGCAAACTTTAGAGCAAAACTTTTTCTTAGCCAAAAAATGGAGGAAAGCTTAAATAATCGACAAGGCGATTTATTACATGCACTTGAACTTGACCTAGATAGAAAAGAAATTAATGCTGTTAACAGGGCGATACGAGAAATACGATTCAAGCGCAGAGATATAAAAGACATACTGATTAATTTAGTAGAAGCTCAAAACTTTATCAAAGCAAATTACTAATTTATGAATGAGTGTAATAAAGCAATCGAAAAATGCAACGCACATCTCAGAAGGTTTCTAATCGCAAGTACTTCTTACGCAATTGTGAAGCACTAGCAAAGGTCATTGATTTGGAAAATCACCCTGATATTATTCCTTATATCCCACAAGAAGATAGACAAATACAGAATTAATGTCACAAGTTGAAAAGTTCAGTCAAAAATGGGGTAAACAAAAGTGATAGACATTATTTTTGGAAGGAGGTGGAACCTATGAAACGTAATAGATTAAGAGTTTCACGCTTAATAAAATGGATGAAAAATAATGTGATGACAAAAGCTGAAGGTGATGTATCTACCTCAAAATGTTATGAATAAATTACACAATGGAGAACAAGAGATTGTTATTCCGATTTGTAGGCAACTGACGCATTGAAGAAATGTACGAAGGTATAGCACTTGCGCTTTATGTAGCAGGTTATCAATTGTTCTTCATGGGAGCTGTTGACATGAGTTATGTCGATAATTGAAATGTTCCAATCAGGTGCTACTAAAGTATTGGAAATATAAGGAGTTTGAGGCTTTGTTAAAATTTGTTGCAATTCATATAGCATGGGCTATCTTAATAGTCATAACAGCAATATCAGTAATATTGGGAGAGTACAAATAGGGTGGTTAGGAGCATAAGAAATGACTAGAACAACAGCTAGACAAAAAGTACTTGAAGCACTACAAAACACACCAAGCGGTTTAACAAACAATGAATTGATTAAAATATCACCTAGTTTTAGAGCAAGGTTATCAGAGCTTTATGAGGAAGGTCATATTATTGAAAAAACACCACTACAAAATGGGGTGAATCTGTACCGATACAAAGGCTTTGAGAAAAAAGAGCTAAAAGATGCTTATAGTTCTTTGGTTCATGTTCTTTACGAAAATGGTCATAAAGATGTTGTGGAAAAGCTATCTACAATTTTAGAAGAAGCAAATGTAGTTCTTCACAGAAAAACACTGAAATAAGTACTAAATCAATAAGAACCCCAGTTAAAGCTGTTGACATAGATAAGTAACTAATGGAGAGGGTTGTTTAAAATGGAATCAGTTGAAATGGTGACAATACAAAAGCAGAACATGAACATCTGCTTGAAAGAAATGTGCCTCTTAATTGTTTACAAGCTTGTGGTATAGATAATTGGAGTGGCTATGGTGAAGTAATGAATGATGAAGGGGAAGAAGAATAATGTTATTACTAAATAATTATGACCTTACTATCAATCACTTTCCAAATGGAGAGTAGAATCTCCTTAACATCGAGGAAGCAATCATATTTTCAAAGCATCATGGCACATCACGTCATATTAAAATATCGAAGTGAAAGATTAGTAAAGGTTAATCAAATTTATATAAAAGGTGTATAATGGTATGTTAACTTACGATCAAGAGCATGTTATGATTAACTCAATCCTTGATAGAAGGAGCAAACACTTATCACAACTAGAGCGTGATTCAGCTTCTTCCTCTCAAAAGAAAGTTTGGAAGAGGTTTTATGACAGGCTACTAGGTAAATACTCTGTTTCTTTCGAGGTGAAATATTATGGCTAAACTAACTGACGAAACATTGGATTGGTTAGGTGATATGTTTGTTGAGAATGAGATTCTTGATAGGCATGATGTTACTTTCGAGACAGTTGTAAATTGGTGGGAGATAGGTTTACTAGAAAAATATGATGTAGTATTTTAAAAACCTTATTAAAAGTAATGTAATGATATTTAACGTTTTTAATGTGATTAGGAGGCGGTGAGAAACATGACAAACTATAACGCTCAAAGGTTCGCAACAGAAGTTGAAATTATCACAACTAAATTAGTAGAAACACTTAAAAGTAAGAATGCTGATTATGGCAACAATGTTGACAAAAACATTGACGAATGGGGATTATCTTCATTAGCTATTCGCTTAGATGATAAACTCAGTCGATTCAAAAACCTAATCAAAGAAAGTAAAACTCGCCAAGTGTCAGATGAAGCTATCGAAGATACTTTATTAGACCTAGCAGGGTACGCGATCTTAGGTTATCGCAAAATGCAAGAAATGAACCATAAAGTTGTAGATAAGATTGACAAAGAGGTTGCAACAGCAATCGAAAAAGCATTAAAAGAAGCTACAACTCAAGATAAACGAACATTAGGATCAACAACTTTTACGTTCAACTGTTAAAAGTTGTATAATATTGTATTTAAAAGGGGGATGTTTTTAACGTGGTTATTCTTTATACACGTACAGTATGCCCAAAGTGTACTTTAATCAAAACACTTCTTAATTCAGCAGAGGTGGCATACGAACAAGTCAACTTAGACTTTGATGAAAAAGCAGAAGCGGAGCTAAAGGAAAAAGGATTCATGGGCCTACCTATCGCACTTGATGAAGGTCAATATTATGCTGACGTTCCTTCAATTCAGGCTCTCATTGATCAAAAGGCATGATAGCCTACGCTAGTAGAACAGGTAACGTGAGAGATATTGTGGGAAGACTAGATAAGTCTATTCCTATGAAGGAGATTACAGCTAGTACTATTGTTCAAGACCCCTATTACTTGCTAACTTATACAGATAAGCTAGGGGAAGCGCCTGAGGTAGTGAGACAATTCCTATCTTCACATGAAGAAAATAGGGAAAATCTTAGAGGTGTAATCGCAAGTGGTAACGCAAATTTTGGAAATCGGAATTTTTGTGGCTCCGCTATTGAGATCTCTCAGTGGTTAAGAGTTCCAATAATACGCATGATTGATCTGCGAGGGAATCAGGATGATATAGCAACTATTAGCAGTAGCTATAGAAAAATGATTGTAGGTGAACAAGTTTGAAAAATTATTTAATGTTAAACAACGAGGTTCTTAATACTTACAAAACATTGGGTATTATTGACCGAGAGAAGGACAGAGAAGCTACAAGTGATTTCTTCTTTGAAGAGATCAATCGTAAAACAATGTTCTTCCATACGCTTGAAGAAAAGATTAACTACATAAAGCGTGAGAATTATTATGAAACGGAATTCTTAGACAAATATTCATTTAAGTTTGTCAAGAAAATCTTCAAACTAGCTTATGATTATAAGTTTAGATTCCCAACGTTTATGAGTGCTAGTAAGTTCTACAGCTCATATGCACTAAAAACTCGTGATGGAAACAACTTCTTAGAGCGGTATGAAGATAGAATGGCTATAGTTGCCTTATATCTAGCTCAAGGTAAGCGTAAAGACGCTGAGGATTGGATTCATTACTTAATGCGTAGTTACCAACCTGCAACACCAACTTTCATTAATGTTGGAAAGAAAGCTCGCGGTGAGTTTGTGTCATGTTTCAAGATTGCTATGGCAGACAACATGAACTCAATCGCTCACAATATCGGAAATGCTCTACAGCTATCGAAGCTAGGTGGTGGGGTTGGTATTTCACTAACTGATTTACGTTGTGCAAAGGACCCAATCAAAGGCATTGAGAACCGAGCGTCAGGTGTTATACCTGTTGCTAAGTTGCTAGAGAACTCATTCTCATATGCGAATCAATTAGGTCAACGAGCAGGTTCAGGCGTTATTTGGCTCAATGTGTTTCATGGTGATATTGAGGACTTTATCTCAGCTAAGAAACCGAATGCAGATGAAAAGATTCGCCTTGCCACTTTAAGTACAGGTATCATTTTCCCTGATATTTTCTTCGAGTTAGCTCGTCAGGATAAGGATATTGTTCTATTCTCTCCTTATGATATTAAGAATGAGTATGGTAAAACTATGTCTGAAATCTCGATTACTGACATGTACTACGAGTTACTTGATAACCCTAACATTCGAAAACTGAAACGCATTAATGCACGTAAGTTATACACTGACATTAAGAAATCTCAAATTGAGAGTGGTTATCCATTCGAAATGTTTGATGATAATGTCAACAAAGCACATCCATTGAAAAAGATTGGGCGAGTGAAAATCACTAACCTATGTACAGAAATCATGCAATTAATGGAAACCTCTGAAATCAATGATTATGATGAAGTAGATATTATTGGTCTTGATGTAAGTTGTAACTTAGGTTCACTTGATATTCACAATGCAGTTAAAGAAGAAGACTTCGATAAGTTAGTTAACGCTTCAATGCGGATGCTTACACAAGTTTCTCTATTAACTAACATTAACAATGTGCCTGCGGTTGCTCGTGCTAACCAAGAAATGCACTCAGTAGGATTAGGTGTTATGAACCTCCATGGTCACTTTGTTTCTCAGGGTATCATGTATGGAAGTGAGGAAGCCAACGAGTTCATTGACGCTTTCTTCACAGCATTAAACTACTACTCTATTAAGGCTTCTGTAGAGATTGCAAAGGAACGTAAGAATAAATTCTATCGTTTCGAAGATTCTGAGTACGCAAGTAGTGAATACTTCGAGCATTACTACAGAAAAGAACTAGTAATTACTTCTGAAAAAGCTAAACAGGCGCTAGGCACTGTTCCAATCATCACTATTGCCATGTGGAAAAAATTAGCTCAAGAAGTTAAAGAGCATGGTATGTTCCATGCATACAGATTGGCAATTGCACCAACAGGTTCAATTAGTTACATTAGAAGCTCAAGTGCTTCAATGTCACCAATCACAGAGCGTGTAGAAGTGCGAGACTACGCTGATTCGAGAACAATTTACCCCATGCCTTACCTTAATAATAACAACAAACATCTTTATGTTGAAGCATACGACATGGACATGTTTAAGATGATTGATTCCTACGCAATCGCTCAGAAACACGTTGATCAAGCTATCTCAATGACATTGTACATTAAAGATAATTGGACAACAGAGCAGTTAGCTAAAGTGTATATTTACGCATGGCTAAAAGGGATTAAATCAGTCTACTATGTGCGACAACGTATGCAAACAATTGAAGAATGTGAAAGTTGTTCAGTTTAAAAGAAGGTGTTATAGATAAATGAATGTATTATCAGAAAGAGCGTATATACAAAAAAGATTTGAAAAAGTCTTTGAAGCTGTCAATTGGAATAAACAATTAGGCTTACATGAAGTCTTTTGGAAACAACAGGTCAAGCAGTTTTGGTTGCCTGAGGAAGTAGCTGTATCTAAAGATCTTTTAGGTTGGAAGCAATTTGAGTTTCAAGTAACCTATATGCGAGTTTTAGCAGGGCTTACTTTATTAGATACAATTCAAACTAACGTAGGTATGAATGAGCTTTCACGCTTTGTTAAGAAACTACAGCAGAAAGCATTGTACTCTTTGTTTGGTGCGTTCGAAGCAATTCATGCTAAATCATACAGCTATATCTTTACAACACTTGCAACGAACTCTCAGATTGATGAAGTATTCGAATGGGTTAAGACCAATCCATATCTTCAATATAAAGCGAGTAAGATTGAAGCAATTTACTCAGCTATTAAAGAAGATGATGATGTTTCACTATGGAAAGCGCATTTTTCTTCTGTGATGTTAGAATCATTCCTGTTTTACTCAGGGTTCTTCTATCCACTTTACTTAGGGGGGCATGGGATACTCAAAAATAGTGCTGAGGTTATCTCATTAATCGTTCGTGATGAATCAATTCATGGGGTTGCAGTAGGTTACGAAGCTCAGGAAATGTTTAAGACGTTTGATAAAGCAACTCAGGATGAATTAAAGATTTGGGGCTATGAGCTTTTAGCAGACCTTTATATGAATGAGTTAAAGTACACAGATGATGTGTACGCTGAAACAGGGGTAGGTGGTAAGGTTAAGGCTTATGTGCGCTACAACGCAAACAAAGCTCTAATGAACTTAGGCTTAGATACTATGTTCCCTGACGAAGAAGTAGACCCAATTGTTATGAACGGTATTCGTACTGATTCAGTGACACATGATTTCTTCTCACAAAAGGGCAATAGTTATACAATGGCTAATGTTGCACCTATCACTGATGAAACATTCAACTTTAAAGGGTACAGTATTTAATTGGTGCTATCAAAAATAATATAATGATATTAAAAGAAAGAATATTGGCGTTCAATCAAAACGCTGATAACACTAATGCAGAGCTCGAAGCCAACAAAAAGCTTCAAGATAAAATAAAACAACTCATCAAAGGGGATACAGAATAATCTATGCAGAAGCAATTTGTAAAACCACAGGTTAAAGATATTGTCTTTGACCGTAAGCAAAAATTTGAAGGGCGAGTATCTTATATCAACTTCCAAAATAAAACAGCAAAAATTGAAGTCATTGTTGATACAAATAAAGAGCTTCAACAACGTACAACAGAGCTTGTTGAATCCAAGCTGTACGACTTAATCGTGTTGGAGAAACATCCTCGTAAAGAGTTTGACAAAAATCGCCATTTTAAACTCGTAAAAGAGTTCCAAAGTGCTTTTAATCACCCTGTAGCTGAGAAGCCAACAGCAATTGGAGCAGAAAGAGGTTTAAAACGCACAATTTGGGCAGGTGAGGAATTAGTTGAGTTCCTTCACGCTTGCTCAAAAGACAAAGAACAGTTCGCTAAACTTTATTATGCTTTCCTCGAAGGGCTAGGTGAAGCATACAAGAAGTCACTAGCAACTGATTTCATCCAAGATAATACTGAGCGTATTGTCGCAATGGCAGACGCTCTAATAGACTCAGACTACTTCCTTAAAGGCTCGTTTGTGGAATTAGGTGTACTACCACAACAACTATTCGAAATTGTCCATGCTTCTAATATGAGCAAGTTGTTCACTGACGAAAATGGTAAAAAGCATCCTAAATATCGCGAGGATGGGAAAGTTCTTAAATCACCTGAGTTCTTCCCACCTGAACAAAAATTGAAAGAAGAAGTTTTACGTCAAGCTCAAGCTTAATGTATTAGCAGGGGGGTACCCTGCAATTTCTCTAAGAGGTAAACGATATGCAAAATTTCTCTAATACAGAGTGGGAAGGCCTAACAGAAGAAGAGGTTTTTCTGTTAAATCGAAGACTAGTTATTACTACAGTTAGAAGAAAGTTTCCTAATAATCAATACTTTTGTAAAGCTCATATGCTTGATTTAGATGATTTAGTTCAACTAGGAAACATAGGGTTACTAAATGCAATCAGAACTTTTGAGCCTATTAGAAAGAGTTCATTTCGAACGTATGCAATCAACTGTATATCTTGGTCTATTTCTACCAATGCAAAAAAAGAATCTCTACGCACAGTTAATACTCAATCATATGATTTAGCTAATGTTGTGAGTGTAGATACACCACTTAATATGAATGGCAATGAGGAAGAAGCGGTAATTTTCCTCAACACCATAGAAGCAAATGAAAATACTAGCGAAACTGCAGAAGGTAACTTGTTTCAGCAGCAGGTTATTGAGTTCTTAAAAGCAGATAAAGATATAGATGATGAATTGTTATATATTCTTATTGCTAGAACAAAAGAGAAAACAATGAGGGAGATTGCCAAACATTTTGGCAAACACCCTAACGCAATCAGTCAACGATTAAAAACTCAGAAAGCTATTCGAGTTAAAAATCGCTTGAGTAAATTTTTGAAGAATAGAGATTATTAATGTACCAAACAGCAGATAAGCAATACAACACTATTATTCAACAGATTCTTGATAATGGTATTATGGATAGTCCTGAGCATGTGCGAACTGTCTATGAAGATGGAGAGAAAGCACCTACAAAAGCGATTATCAATGTACAGATGAAATTTGACAATAGTATAGATGCTATTGTGTTAACAACAAAGCGAGTGCCATTGAAAGACCCAATCAAAGAACTATTTTGGATTTGGCAGAAAATGTCTAACGTAGTCTTTGACCTACAGCAAATGGGCTGTCACGTTTGGGATGAATGGGAGCTTAAAGATGGAACAGTCGGAAATGCTTACGGTTGGCAACTTCGCAACAAATACCAGCGAATTATAGCTGACAGAACATTCCTAGAGATGGTTCGAAATGGAGAGCTATCTGAGAAGCCTGATGAAGTTCTTTCGGATGAAGAATTTGAGAAAGCTGTGGCTTACTGTGAGGAATACATAGAGTATGTTGACTTAAATCAAGTGGATTACTTATTGTACATACTCAAAAAGAACCCTCACTCACGTAGAATAAAGACTACTCTGTGGTGTGTAGAGGACTTACAGGAAATGGCTTTACAACCATGTGTGTATGAAACACATTGGCAACTGTTTGATGGTAAATTGGCACTTACTGTAAATATTCGTTCAAATGATATGGCATTAGGTAACCCTTATAACATCTATCAATACTCAATTTTGCATCGATTAATCGCACAGGTGACAGGTCATGAAGTTGGTGAGTTATGCATCAATATTGATAACGCACATATCTATGACAGACACTTAGAGACTATCGATAAGCAGATTGAGGGAGAGGTGCATGAGCCTCCTACAATTTGGATTAACCCTGAAGTAAAAAGCTTCTATGACTTCACAGTGAATGATATTAAGGTTCAAGATTACAAACATAATGGGCCATTCTTTTACGAGATTGCTATATAAAAGGAGAAAAACAAACAATAACCAAAATAACCGAAGAAAAGATACCAAAAATTAAAGTGATAGGTTTTGAAAGAATAGACATTGATTTTGAGCAAAAAGTTCTTAGTGGAGATAATGAGGTCATTTGAAAAAGACATCAAGCTCTATGGAGATGAAGTTGTTACTCAATTACACTGCGAAGATTTTAAGATGTTGTATTAGGTAGCACTAACATTAACTGTTTCGTGTGTGTAAAGCTTCCTAAACCACCAAAACAATAAGCCGAAGACCTAGATATTCTAGGTTTTTTCTTTTAGGGAAAAAGTTTAAATATTTTTTATAGCTCTCCTTATATGATATTTCTCAAAATTCCGCAAAGTTGATAGGTGGGTAAATTTACTGTTATTTTTCTAAAAAAGCGTTATGATAGTAGGAATGATATGGTAATACAGCAACGAAGAAAGTAGGAAAAGACATGACTAAGTATGAAACACTATTGTTTGACGTGGATGACACATTATTGGATTTTGACTTGGCTGAAAATGCAGCACTGGATCGTTTATTTAAACAGGAAAATATTGCAGTAACTCCGACGATGATTGCGCGTTATAAAGAGATTAATGAATCTATGTGGCGTGCTTTTGAACGTGGTGAGGTGTCTAAAAATACATTACATAACACTCGATTTTCGATTGCGTTAAAGGAATTCGGCTTAGAGGTAGATGGGGAGTACTTTGAAGCGGTCTTTCAAAAATATTTGAAGGAGGCACATCATTTTGTAGATGGTGCCTACGAAGTAATCGAACAGCTTGCCGATAACTATGAATTATATGTCGTTTCAAATGGTAAAACAATGACTCAAAATAAACGTCTAGAGGATGCAAATTTAGCACGATTTTTTAAAGACATTTTTATTTCAGAACAAACAGGCTATCAAAAACCAATGCCAGCTTTTTTCGATTATGTTTTTGAGCGTATCGAACATATAAATAAAGATAAAACCTTGATTATTGGTGATTCCTTAACATCCGATGTTAAAGGTGGACTACAAGCCGGAATTGATACATGCTGGTTTAATATACGTGATATTGAAAATACAAGCGATATTCAACCACATTTTGAAATTAAAAAGCTTCATGATTTACACGTATTATTAGATAATAAAGTAACAATTTGATAAGTACATGTCTGAACTACGCTTCAACTGTTCGTAAGTCTGAACAGTTGAGGTGTAGTTTTTTGATTGAACAATTATTGAAAAGTACTATACTTTTGGGAGTTGAATCCAGTATTTGTTCATGTATTCAGATAAGACATAGATCCCAATAAATATGTTGGTGTTTTGCTTGCTTTAGGAATTTTAAACCGGAAAACGCCATCTACTTTTGATTCAAATACTATCGTCAGGGGGAAACGTTGCGTCATAATTTGCCCCAAATGACAAGATAAATTTATTAAAAATGCTAGTGGTGTCATTGGATGTTGTACGTAGAATATAAAAGTAGTCAGTATAAGTCGAGGACATGATGTCTCTCGATTTTTTTTGTTGTTTTTTCAGTGAATGAATTTGTCAATATTAGCATGAATTTTTTTAGTGTAAGTATTAAACAAAAGGGGTACCACATATAATTTTTATTGCTACCTAGATAAGTCATAGTACAGTGAACATGCTAGTTAGAAGCATAAGAACAAAATCTATCGGTTTATTTATCTTATATAAAAAAGTGCGGTTGCGAGAGAGGGATAGTTGAATAATCTACAAACATTGGGAGTGACAAAAGTGAAAAATCCAGAAACCTTATTAATGAAATTACATTACTTTGCTAGTAAGCTTGAGTTTTTAATTGACAAACATAATCAAGATCAAATGGTAGGTTATTATTCAGAGCTAGAGGAAGTGATTGATGATTATTCTTCCTTTATAACTAACGGTGAGAATGAAAATCAATGGCATAATTTAGAACAAACATATGAAATCTCACTATTAATCGAGAAGTTAAGAAAAATGTCTGCTAATTGTGTGAAAATAATGGAAAAATATTGGGCTTTGAAATACTTACATGAAACCGAAGAGATGACGGATTATTTTCGCAATATAGAGGTCTGCATTGAAAAAGAACTTAGTGATTTTCCTATTACTAATAAATCAAAGGTGTTAGTAGTAGGGTCAGGTCCTTTTCCAATAACATTATTATCGATTGCTAAACGTACAGGAGCAAAAGTTTTTGGTATTGATATTGACGATGAAGCTATTCTGTTGGGGAGAAAAGTGGCTGCTAAACTTGGAAATCATACAATTCAGATTGAAAATAAATCAGTGAATGAACTTCAATCCATTCAACAGATTAGTCATATTATTTTTAGCTCAACAGTCAATTGTAAATATGACATATTAGAACAATTACATAATTTAACAAAAAAGGACGTGATGATTGCGATGCGTTATGGGAATGCTTTAAAGTCTCTTTTTAATTACCCAATGGAAACAGTAGATGCAACAAAATGGCGTATAGTCGAGCAAATTGCAGTCCCTCAAGGTGTATTTGATATCGCTTTATATCAAAAAGTGTAAATACTAAATTTTAAGGAGAATGATATGACATTTTTCAAAAAGGTTTTATTATTAGGGACAGGGCCAACATCTGTTCAATTAGCTGTAAATTTTAGAAGTCATTTCAATAGCAAAGTGGGGATTGCTGGTCGAGAGTCTTCACGTTCAAATCTGTTCTTTGAAAAAACAATCAAACAACAACGTACACTTAAAGCACATATACAAAATAAACAGCATCAGACTGCAGCTGGAGAATGTGTGATTGATTGTCTTTTTAAAGATTATAATACAATATCAGGAGATTGGGATACCATTATTCTCAGTGTGACTACAGATGCCTATTTGGCTGTATTTTCACAAATTGATATCCATGTTTTGAAGCAAGCCAAGTGTATTGTATTGATTTCTCCTACATTTGGCTCGAATCAATTAATTTCTAACTATTTAAAACAGATATCCTCCTGTGCTGAGGTAATTAGTTTATCTACATATTATGGTGATACTAGATGGTTAAACGGTGTGCCATCGAATGAAGTGTTAACTACTGGGATAAAGAAAACGGTTTATATTGGATCGAATCAATCAAAATCGGAACATATGGATAAACTAAGCGAGTTATTTAATCAGCTAGGAATTTATGTGAAAGTTTTAGCATCACCATTAGAAGCGGAAACAAGAAATATTTCCTTATACGTACATCCAGCACTGTTTATGAATGATTTTTCATTAAAGGCAATATTTGAAGAGCAAGAGACTATAAAGTATGTTTATAAGCTTTATCCTGAGGGACCTATTACGTACACAATGATTCGCCATTTACTAAATCATTGGAAAGAAATGATGAAAATAGTAACGCATGTCAATATTCAGCCTCTAAATCTTTTGAAATTTATGGTAGATGATAATTATTCATTACAACCGCCAAGTATAGCACGACAAGATGTAGAAGATTTTGAAAAACTGGAGTCTATTCATCAGGAGTATCTGCTGTATATACGTTATGCATCGTTATTGATTGATCCATTTTCTAAACCTGATCAAGAGGGAAGATACTTTGATTTTTCAGCTGTGCCTATAAAAAGGATATTTATGAATCATGAAGGTATATGGGATATCCCTAGAATGCCAAAAGAGGATTACTATCGTCTGAAAATTATTCAAGGGGTAGCTAGAGCCTTAAAACTTGAATGTCCAACGATTGATCAATTTATATTTACGTATGAACAAAAGCTCAAGCAAGTAGTAGCATCATCTGAGCAAATGTCCTTTTCTGAAGCATTTCAAATAAAAACTTTTTCAAAAGATATTAATATGATTTGTAAAGAATTAATATAAAAACGAGTGAATAATGGTGGACATTTCATTCGGTGGCATTTTAATGTTTAGGGCATGGTATACGATTGAAGGAAATATGCTACGTATCATTTTAGGGTAATTTTAGCGGGCAATGTACTGTTATTGAATGGAGTAGCTGTTTACTAACCTACAGCTATTTATTGAACAGTAGATTCAATAGGTATAAAAATCATTAGAACGGGCAAAACCTTTTATGAGACTAGTTTCCATGAAAGGGGAAAAGACGATGAATACTGTTTTAACTGTAAATAAACGCGATAAAGGGCGTAATTCATCATTAACTCAACTTAGACAGAACGGTGCTATTCCGGGTGTTGTTTATGGCTATCAAATGGAATCCACAGCAGTATCACTGGATGCCAGACAATTTGCAAAAATGTTAGCTCAATTCGGCAATAAAAATGTCTTTCAATTAGATGTAGACGGTAAACGTGTCAACGCGGTATTAACAGAAGTACAACGCTGTGCGTTAAAGGGCAATGTTAAGCATGTAGATTTTAAGTCCATCAATATGTCCGAAGAACTAGAGGTTGATATTCCAGTAACGGTTAAGGGTCATGCTATTGGAGTTGCTGATGGTGGTTTCCTATTACAGCCTAACCGTGAAGTTCGCATAAAAGTAAGTCCGTCAGAAATTCCTGAAACAATAGAGGTGGATGTGACTGATGTAGCAATCGGGACATCACTTTATGTAGGAGATATTCGCGAAAAGTTCTCTTTTGAAATATTACAGGAAGATGACTATACATTAGTGACGATTACACCTCCTGCCGCTGAAAATGTACAGGAGGACGACATAGTGGATGGGACCCCTGAAGTAATCGAGGCTACTGGGAAAAATCCATCTGCGTCAGAAGAATAGCAACAAAAAAGGAGCCATCTTACACGTGCGGTAAGAGGTTCCTTGCTGTTTATTGCATAAACTGCTGTAAAGATTTGCGGTAACGGAAATACGTCACTACATACATACCGAAAGTTGCGAAAAAGAGCCAAGGTAGGATAAACCGCATGATGGCAAGGGGTGTTTCAAATAAAAAAGAAAAAAGGAAAGAAAAACCTTCTTCATCCCATAAACCTGGCGTAAAATAAGCATCCTTTATATTGAAAGGGTAAAAGTTATCATTGGAATAAAACATCATTAACCATATAAAAAAGAGTATGGCCCAATAGCTAGAATGCTTCATTAATCGTTTATATTTAGCAATTTGCGAATCATGATCAGAAAATAATTCATCATTGCCATCTTTTCTTTTAAACCAATAATAGGAACCATCATACGATTTTTCTTTTAATGTTTGCCATCCAAAATCCTCATATAACTGTTTATAGTTAGTTCGCTCTGCTTTTTTAAGATCTTGCTGAAAATCAATACGGATAACTTGTTCAAGATCATCTGTCTTTTTAAATGTATAAAAACCGCCAGAAATCACATTTGTACAAACCCATCCTTTGGACAACATATGATTTAACCATTTTTCTTCTTTTTCGATATCAAAAAAGAGTTTAAACTTGATCATGTCCATCAGCTCCCTCATATAAAGATAAAATTCGCTGCAATCTTTTTTGCTCAGCCGATAATATTTCTAATCCCTCAGCTGTTGTTTGATAAACCTTACGTCTCGTATCTTGGGTCTCTACAGGTGAAATCCAATGGTATTTCAACAAATTTTCAATTGCGCCATACATAGTGCCGGCCGCAATCCTTACACTACCAGCGCTCATTTCCTCGATTTTTTGCATCATCGCATAGCCATGAAGCGGTTCACGTAAGGCGAGTAAAATATAATGCATGGTTTCAGATAAAGGTAGTAATTTATGTTTTTTCACAAGTTCACCTCATATACAGTTCAACTATATAGTTCGATTATATATAGTTAAACTGTATATTTCAACCGAATAAAAAAAGACAATGCACTTTTGCATTGTCTTGTAAGCCTATACTACAGCGCTTTTCACGCCAGTCCATCTCATAAATAATTTTTCATTATATGTTAAAGCAAACTGTACAATCGGTCCTAGTCCGAAAGCCATTAGCACAGTACCAACGCCGATAGGACCACCTAGTAAAAAGCCAATCAAAGCGACAGTTACTTCCATAGTTGTTCGAGAGCGTGTGACACTCCAGCCAAGCTTATGAACCATTAGAAGCATTAATGAATCACGAGGACCAATCCCTAAATTTGCCACCATATACATACCGCAACCCCAGCCAAGTAATAGTAAGCCACATACATATGAAAGCAGTTGCAACCAAAAACCATCTATATCAGGAATCAAATAGTTAAAAATATCAATAAAGATTCCTGCTAAAAACATATCTATAAACGTACCCGGCAGTGGGAATTTCTTTGTTATTACTATATCAAATGCTATTATGGCTAGTCCGATGAGAATGGACCAAGTACCAATAGTTAATCCCAATGTTTTAGCTAGTCCAATATGTAATACATCCCATGAACCAACACCGAAAATCTGACCTTTAATTGTCAATGTTATACCTAAGGATAAAAGCAAAATACCCGTTAAGAAGAACAGACACCGTGTGAAAAATGCTTCCTTCATCATTATAACCCTCATTCTAAAAATTCATGTTGTTCAACAAATTATTATAACAATAGATTTTAAAATGAATCGAAAATTGTCAATTCATATTTTTCAAAAAATATGATTAACTAAGCTAAATAAGGACAAAATAGTATGGATAAGAAAGGATGAGATGATATGACCTCTGTGCGAGATGAAATACTAGAAGTTTTAAATCGTGAAAAAATAGGAACGATGGCAACCGTTGAGAATGGCAAACCGTACTCACGTTATATGACATTCCAACATGAAGATTTTGTATTGTACACAGTAACGAATAAACATTCTGAAAAAATGGAAGAGCTTCGTAAAAACCCATATACACATATATTATATGGATACGAAAATGGAGGTTTTGGTGACACGTACGTTGAAATTGAAGGAAAGCTAACAGAGATTTTAGAGGAAGGAATAAAAAATAAGTTAGCCGAACTTTTTACAAGCATTTTCGTTGGTAATCAAGATGAAATGATTACATTAAAAATCGAGCCAATACGTATGCGATTAATGAATAAAAAAGGCGATCCACCTAAAGAGCTAGAATTTACAAACGACCATTAAAATGTGGTCGTTTTTTGATTACAGTGTGATTTAAAAAACATGGTATAGCGAAAATAGCTTTCTAGGGAACTTGCGTTAACTATATTAATAGCTTCGTATTATTAATTTTTTTTCTAATTTACGGTTTATGGTTGTTTTTTTAGTATTAAAAACCTCTTTATTAGATACATATTCAAAAGTTCAATAATGACCGGTTATTTGTAAATTAAGTTGAATATGTAAATGTAACTTAACTATCAAGGAGAGGAGGAAGTAGTATGAGTCATGAAGTAAATACTGTACAGCCATTTGTTACATGTACGGGAAATGGAGGGGTAGCAAAAATTGAAGATCAGGGCGGCGGAAAAATATGGTGGTATGTTAACCCGAAATTTAGTACTCTATATTCATTTGTTGGAGAAATTTTAATTTCAAATGGAAAAAAAGTTGTTAACACAATCCCAGTAAGTGGAATGGGTCAAGCGACAAAGGCATTAACTGACATTGCCTATGGACCGTCAACTGGAGGGAAAACTTACTCAGTGAAACTAACAGGAGTAGCAAGAGACAATCAAGGAACATCGAGTTTTGTGGTTCCAAACTGTAGTACTGCTTATAGAAAATAAAAAATTAAAAAAACTAAGTCCTTGAGGCTTAGTTTTTTTGTTATTATAAGGTAATAATCAATTAAAAAATAAAGGTGGGATGAAGTAGTGATTCTTCGAAATGATTGTTCAATCATATTAAATTTTCTTGTCTATGTTTCAAACGTTTATAAAAACTACTATGAATATAGTGATGAACCAAAAGTATTTCCTTTCTTGTATTTAGAGAAAAATACACTTTTATCAATGGATGCTTTTATAGATGAAATATCCAAATATTGGGAAAATTATATTCACTCTCTCCACGATCGTATTATTGACAATGAAGTTCTAACAATGGATATCAATTTTATAAATAAGCCAAATAGTTTTAATTATCATACCCTCTTTAAAAATAATATAGAAGGCAAGGAGACATTTGATCAAATATTGAAGTCCTTTAAAGTTTGGTGGTTCAGTCCTTATAATGGATATCGAATAGGAGACCAACTATCTGGGGATGTAATTCCAATAGTTTGGGAAGGGATAAAAAATAAACTTCTTACTAAATATAGTACGTTACCAAATTATAATTTTGTGTTATTTGCTATATATGACAATGTCCCATTTAGTTTACAAAGTAAGGGGAGTAACTTCATTATTGAGCCACTGTCAAATCTTGATTTAAAATATAAAGATGAAAGTGAACAATCAAAAAGCATCAGCTGCTTGGTAGATAAATTTACACAAAAATTGTTTAGCGAATAGGATTTTTAATTTTTTGTTTTTAAATTTAGTGAAGATTACAAGCAAAAGGAGAAGTCGCCCCCAGAAAAGCACTCAGTCGGAGCGGAAATCAACCACTCGTTTTGCTGAAGGGGGACTTTTAAGAGGATGCCTTAATTCTCACTAAAATTTTCTCGATCATTTTGTTTCAACATAATGAAACGACCTAAAAGCATAGCTGCTTTCAGGTCGTTTTTTTAAATGGGATAGATACGTGCTTTTAACTGCTTATTTAAAATAGATGCCTGCGTCAGTGCTTGTTCATCGTGACGTATCTCACCAGGTTTGTTTGCCTCTCCAATGATGTACGAGGAGAACGGCATCTTTAAGAAGTCAAAAATATACTGGAATTGCTGAATCATTGGTAGACCCTTTATATATGGGGCATCACCACCGACGGCAAGAACGATGGCCTCGGTAGTTTGTAGCTTTTCTTTTAGCTGTGGGAAACGCTCATCTCGAATAGCATGACTCAGTCGATCTACCATGTTTTTCATTATTCCTGACATGCTGTACCAATAGATCGGTGTGGCAAAAATAACGACGTCACTTGTTAAAAGCGCATGGATAATTTGATCATAATCATCATCTACAAACTGAAAGCCATTATCATCATGGCGCAAATCGTGAATAGGCTCGATCGTTAAATTTTTTAGATCTATTTTTTTATGATGTAAGCCCTCTAAAACATAATTAGCTAATTGTTCACTATTACTATCGGCTCTAGAGCTACCAATAAATGCGGTAATGTTCATGAAAATCCTCCTCTGTCCTTCAGGTTATAACTAGTGTAAACTTATCTTTATTATCGATAAAGCTGAATGTTTCGATGGAATGTATCGAAAAAAACGATTTAGGGGTGGGGAAGATGGATATTAAACAGCTGCAAACGTTTTTAACAGCTTCAGAAACGTTAAGTTTTACGCAAACAGCACAGCTATTAGATTATGCTCAATCGAGTATTACAGCACAAATTAAATCGCTTGAAGAAGAGCTTGGTGTAGTCCTTTTTGAGCGGCTTGGCAAACGCATCACTCTTACGGAGGAGGGCCAGCGATTACAACAGTATGCACAAAAAATGTTAGATCTAAATGTGGAGATGAAAAAAGCTGTATTAAATGAACAAACACAAGCGGTATTAAAAATTGGTGCACAGGAAAGTCAATGTGTATACCGTCTGCCAAGTGTTTTACAACAATTTCAGAAATCCCATCCACAAGTCAAAATCATTTTTAAACCTGTGCATACAACTGAAATAGCCAAAGATTTATTACAGTCAGGCAATTTAGATATAGCATTTATTACGGATGCCTATAAGGAAACACCTATGTTACATCGTGAGCGACTTATTCAAGAGCAATTAGTTTTTGTCAGTGCACCTACTGATAGCAATGAGGAGAGAGCGGTATTTTCTTTACTGCAACTTTCAAATGAAACGATGCTTCTGACGGAGAGCGGTTGCTCTTACCGTAATCAATTGGAAGTACAGCTGCAACAAGAAGCTGCGCTTCCAATACAAATGATTGAATTTGCAAGTATTGAAGCCATTAAGCAATGTGTGATGGCGGGCTTAGGTATTACGTTTTTACCCAAAATGGTGGTGGAGGAGGAGCTAAAAAACAAACGTTTACAAGAATTGGTTACATCAACGAAATTAGCAAACATTTTTACGGATATCGCTTGGCATAAGGATAAGCATATATCTCCGTATCTCGCTGATTTTATAGAGATTGCTATGAAAATGTATAAGAAGTTTTAAGGGCATATATTGTTTACCCGTGACTTTTTTCAAAATGGATTCTATTTGTTTACTGACTAAGCAATCTTTTAAAGTACAAAGTTATATCAAAAAAGTGCGAATGAATTTTTTAATCCATTTGCACTTTTTAGTTCTTTTCACAATTGAAGAGTATTATTGTGATTAATAAAGGGCCATACAGTTTGATCTATGGGGAATTTATTGCTTCTTTAAAGTCCCGGAAAAATTCGTTCCTTCGTCATGCTCTTTACGACAATCTACCTCGGTAATTTTAAGCGCATTATTATGACGTTCAAATTCCAAGACACATCGATTGCCGTTTGAGGATTTATTCATCACGGCCTTAGTGTTAGAAGTAATCGTCGCTGTCCCATCGACACTCCCTGCAGCTGTCCCATCATTGGCAGTCATGAAAATAGTAAAGCTTTTGCTTGTTGCGTTTGAAATATAGGCATCACGGCGATTAAAATCAGTTGAGCCAGTCCCCCATTTATAGTAATACGAATAGGTGCCATTCCAAGCACTATTAGAAGGTGTTGTCAGCTGCATTGTTTTATCTAGCTGATTTTGGCCATTTTTCGCTCGTGTATTTAATGAAGCATTACTCATATTTTCGTTGATTTTTTGTGCGTAATCTGAAATCTCATAAAAATTTCTTTCATCCATACGGTGTAGCATTGTAACGACTTGAGCTCGCGTCATATTGTTTGACACGCCAAAAAATTTCTGTAAATTACGGTTTTCATACTGTAAGTTTTGACCAGTGGAAATGTAATAATCGAGTAAAAACTGTATGGATTGATCTAATCCACTTTTACCATTAACTAAATGTGAAATAGCCTGTGCCACAACCCCGCGCTTCACATTAGCTCCTCGAATATTGTTATCGAAATACCCGTTTAATGGTACACCATAGCTTGCAAGTCGATTGTAAAATTCATCAGACCAGTTTGCTAGAGGGGTTTGTTTTTTTAGCTCATCATAAGGTGATTCGAGCTCATAAAAATTAGCAAGTAGTTTTGCGAATTGTTGCTCCGTGATTGTTGCATTGGGCTTAAATGTACCATCTGCATAGCCATTAACGATATCATATTCCTCTGCCCACAGGATGGCTTCATACGCATAGTGATCTTCTGGCACATCTTTAAAACCAGCAGCTTGCACAGTGTATCCACTTGCCACAACAAGTATGGGAAGCAATAAAGCGAACACTATTTTTTTCATTTGTCTCTGTCATCCTTTCTTTCTAGTACTATTAATAGTTTGAAGGATATGGATAAAAACTGCAAATTTTTCTAGTTTATTTTAAGTAGAAAGGATGAGATAGTGCAATCCTATAAGAGATTCTTTTGGGAAAGAAGGAATAAACAGAGATGTTGAATAGTTTCAATAAATATCTCCAAAAATGGATGCCTATTTTAACACCACTAAGTTTAGTGGTGGGTGTTTTATTGGGGAATGTAGGGCATCAGCTTCTATTTTTAATGCCGTGGCTTTTTGCTTTTATGACGTTTGCAGGTAGTTTAAATATGAGTTTTGAAGGGATAAAAAATCTTCGAAGTTACTCAAAGGTTATAGTAATAGCCCTTGTATTTTTACATCTGATGATGCCAATGTGGGCTTATTTTGTATCAACCGTTATCTTTCACGATCACTTACTAACGATTGGCTTTGTCTTATCGGTCGCTGTGCCAACTGGAGTAACGAGTTTTATTTGGGTAAGTATTTGTAGAGGACATCTTCCATTGTGTCTTGCGATTATTTTAATCGACACACTTATATCACCCGTAGTTATTCCTGCTTTACTACATATTGTTATGGGGCAAACAATCGAAATTGATACTGCAGGTCTAATGCTAGATTTACTTTGGATGATTGTTGTGCCTTCACTTGTAGGTGTAGCGTTAAACGAGTTGACGAAAGGCAATATTGCAATGACACTAGGAAAGAAATTAGCCCCTTTTTCAAAACTAAGCTTATTTAGCATTGTGATGATTAATAGTAGCGCAATCGCCCCGTATATTAAACATTTTAGCTGGGAACTTGTCGTTGTTATAGTAGTCGTATTTGTTCTAGCTGTATCAGGATATGCGCTATGTTTAGTACTCGGGGAGGGATACAAGTATTATAACAATGTTTGTTTTTACAGGAGGGATGCGGAATATTGCTGTTGGAGTAGTGATAGCCACTACATACTTTCAAAAACGGTCATGCCAGTAGTATTTGGTATGTTATTTCAGCAAGTTCTAGCCTCATTCTTTAGCCGAATAGTTGAGCAGTATCAGTTGAAAGTTTCGAAAGGCTAAATATGTTCGCAATTCTTATGTGGAAGTGAATAAATTTTTTAAGACTTACGCTATCGATTGTTATTAAGACGCCACATTAATTTCATTAATTGTCCCAAAAGAAGAAGAGAACAAAAAATGTGATGTAATATAATCAAATGAAAATATCAAAATATGAGGTTTCCATTATGCTACCTTCAGAATATGATGAAGATAAGCAGTATCCATCGTTATGTGGGATGGGGGAGATAGTCTATTTTAAAATTTTACATTAATAATAATTTGAAAGTAAATATCAGTTGTGTTTGCGAAAGTATTATGAATGCTAATTATGTCTCATAAGAAAGAAGAGTGCGCGAATGAAAGAATTAGATGATTTGAAGCTGACGATTCTTCCGTTAATTATTTTACTGATTCTTATACTATTGTGGAAACTGACCGAATCTGTTGGAGCAGGTATATTGATTATTATTTTCTGGATAGGCTGGCGGCGCCTTATTAGAAAATCACTATAAATTGAATATGAGTTACAGCCTGCTTTATTCAAAAAAAGCTAAACATCGTTTGATACTGGAATCAAACGGTGTTTTTTTGCTTTTGCCTCTAATCTTCTGCATAGTTCTTACTTTTGAAAAACGACTATGTACGATTATTTGTAATTTTGTTACTATGTAGTAATTAATAAATGAAACAACAAGGAGATACGGCATGTGGCATAATCGGAATGTATGGATTATTTTATTGGGTGAATTTGTCGTTGGTCTTGGCTTATGGGCTGGGATTATAGGCAATCTAGCTTTTATGCAAGAGGTCGTTCCCTCTGACTTTCACAAATCATTAATTATTTCTTGCGGTATATTGGCTGGCTTAATAGTAGGTCCGTTGGCAGGACGTATTATTGATAATTCGCAGAAAAAAACAGTTATACAGTGGGCAAGTGTAGGACGAATTATAAGTGTTTTATTTATGTTTATGGCACTTTTTACAAATTCGGTTGTATGGATGATTCTTTTTTTAATTACGCTGCAAATAGCAGCAGCCTTTTATATGCCTGCTCTACAATCTATTATTCCAATGATTGTTAAGGATAAGGATTTAATCACACTTAATGCTTGGCAAATGAATGCCCGAACGATTTCAAGGATAATTGGTACGGCTGCAGCAGGATTCATGTTAAGTTTCTTTGAGTTGAAATGGTTGTACATCATTTCATTTATTGTCTATATTTTGATGTTTGTTATTACGAGCTTCCTACAATTAGACGAGATGGATAATCATTCTTTAGCAACTAAGGAAAAGGGCGGCTTTAAAGAAGTGTTACCGATGGTGAAGGAGCACCCAATAGTTTTAATGACACTTGTTTTAATGTTAATTCCAACATTATTTTTAGGTTCCTTTAATTTAGTTATTATGAAAATTTCTGAGATTCATCATTCAACGACAATATCTGGATTATTGTATACAGTTGAGGGCATTGGTTTTATGCTTGGGGCAGCTGGTTTAAAATTGATTACGGAACGGGTGAAAATTGGTACACTCCTCTTTACTTTAGCATTTATCATCGGCTCGATGGAGCTCATGCTACTATTATCGGATATTAAATTTTTTGCATTAGTAGCTTTTGGCGTTTTTGGTTTTTCAGTAGGCTGTTTTTTCCCAACGACCATGGTGATTTTTCAAAAGCAAGTGCCAAAAGATTTTCATGGCCGATTTTTCTCATTCCGTAATATGATCGATTCTGTCATCTTTCAAGTCGTCTTATTGTCAACAGGCATGATGCTAGATTTAGTTGGTTTAAGTGGATTGGGACTAGTTTTTGGTATAATCAGCTTAAGCTTAACGATCACTTTTTTATTATATTCAAAGAAAAAGAATGTTGTGATGCAAGCGCATTAATTAAAAAGGAACTGTCAAATTTGTATTCTACTTTGACAGTTCTATCTTCTTATTACGTTCTATATACATTTTACATAGGAATATTTAGGATACGGTCTATGGACGGTACTTCTGCTTTCTTTTGCTAAGAACTTTTATGACTAACGAGGACAGGTTTGTTGAATGGAAAAGTAATAAAAGTAATAGATGGTATTTTTATTTGAATTCTAAATAATATTGCGATCTCTTGATAAAATATCTATTGTCAAATCTCTGCAATGAATGATTTTGTAGAAGTTGTCGAATGGGCTGACAAAATGATTATGTTTAATCATTAAGATAAGTAGAAAGAAGGTATTGAAAAAAATGTTTGGAAAAACACAAGACCCGATAGAGACTTATATAGAATCACCCGAAAAGCTAAAGAGCTTATATAGACGAGTGCTACTCGTTGTTAGTCTCTCACAAGTTTTTGGTGGGGCAGGACTTGCAGCAGGTATTACGGTAGGGGCTCTTTTAGCTCAACAAATGCTAGGAACGGATGCTTATGCAGGCGTACCTTCCGCTTTATTAACTTTAGGGTCGGCGGGGACAGCTTTAATTGTGGGGAAATTATCTCAACGTTATGGTCGTCGTACAGGTTTATCGGCAGGTTTTATTGTCGGAGGACTCGGTGCAATTGGTGTAGTGATTGCTGCCATCATAAATAGTGTCATTTTATTATTCGCTTCTCTACTAATCTATGGCGCAGGAACTGCAACAAATTTACAAGCCCGCTATGCAGGGACAGATTTAGCCAATAATAAACAACGAGCAACGGCTATCAGTACAACAATGGTGATGACAACATTCGGTGCTGTTGCAGGGCCAAATCTAGTAGATATTATGGGGGGATTTGCTGTTTCTATTGGTGTGCCGGCTCTTGCGGGTCCCTTTATCTTATCAGCAACAGCATATATCTTAGCGGGTTTGGTCCTTTTTATTATGTTACGTCCGGATCCATTAGAAATAGCGAAAATGATTGAAGCGCACAAACAAGAAACTGAGCATGGGAATAAGATCGAATCCTTTAATAAAAAAGTTTCTAATAAAAGTGGTCTTGCAGTAGGTGCAACGGTTATGGTACTTACCCAAATTGTAATGGTTGCTATCATGACAATGACACCCATACATATGAAACATCATGGTCATGGTTTATCGGAAGTAGGAATTGTTATAGGATTTCATGTAGGTGCTATGTATCTTCCGTCGCTCGTAACAGGTATTCTTGTGGATAAAGTCGGACGAACAGCCATGAGTATTGCTTCCGGAGTGACTTTGTTATTTGCAGGTTTATTAGCCGCATTCGCACCGAGCGATTCTTTAGTTCTATTAATCGTAGCACTTTCTTTACTTGGAATAGGGTGGAACTTTGGCTTAATTAGTGGTACTGCACAAATAGTTGATTCAACAGAGCCTTCTACACGTGCAAAAACGCAAGGGAAAATAGATGTTTTAGTTGCACTAGCAGGAGCTTCTGGTGGTGCTCTCTCAGGCATGGTAGTGGCTAATGCAAGCTATGCAACATTATCTTTAGCTGGAGGTCTATTATCTTTGATCCTTATTCCAGTTGTCATTTGGACAAAAAAATCTTGAGATAAATTATATGATACTAACAATGGTTACTAAAATAGTTTCAAAGTAACCAATGCAATCTTTTTTTAAACAAGCAGTGAAATCAAGAATTTAGAGTGAATTTAAATAAAACTTACAACTTCAAGAGCTTCAGTAGCGAAAGAATTAGAAATTGATCATTCAATGATAAGACTTTGATTTCAGGCAAGAGACTACTAATATGCCAAAGCAGAAGAATTATTATAAATATGGTAACTAAACAACAACACTTGGAAATGTTTAGGGGTAACCAACGGCTTTAAGGGGATGTTTCAAAGTGAAAATGAAACCCATTTCCTACAGTCATTTTGATGATATAAAATACAACAAAGTATAATTAAGATAAAAAGATGTCTGCTTATGGGGGAAGCAGACATCTTTTTTATAAAGGATTCTAATGTGCAATAAAATTATTGTCCTCAAATACCTGTTTTATATTTAGAAATATTTTTTTCTTTTTCAAAAATAGAAGTATTCTGTTCATATTTTTTTGGATTAGATAACTTTTCAACCTGTTGTATCAACATATCATTTAAATCTCCGGACTCTTTCATATTTTTTGGGGTTTGTTTAACATCCATAATAAGTACTCTTTGTCCATTTGGTTTCACAATATATTTACGTATATAACCATTTTCATATCTGATTTCAAGTTTAGATTTGTTATTTTTTTCGTCTTCGTCTTTATGTATATTTTCATTTCCAAATAAATCTAAGAGATTTTCATTTTTTATATTTTTATTTACCTCTGTTTTTAAATAATTTAATGTACTACCGGTTTGAATTTTCATTCATAATTCTCCTTCGTTTCAAAATATAGTAAATCAAAAGCTTTGTGTTAAATAAACTTAAAATAGGTTTAATTATGTATTTTTGTATAATTTGTTAAAACCTATAAAGTTAATAAATGGGGGTTCTATTATGAAATTCGTCCAGAACTTTTAACATCAGTTTTCTGATACACAAACATTAAGTATTGAACAATATAAGGATTAAACAGCGATTAAAATATCGCTCTATAATCCAGTTATGTATTAAAAAACTACTTTTTTCTTTCAAGTTCCTCTATACGTTTTTCTAACTTTTTGATTTTAGAATCTGCTGAGACAGCAAAAACAAATGACAAACAAGCAAAAGAAAAAGCCATCAGTGCAAAAGAGTCCATTTAAATACCTCCGAATAATAATAAAGGTAAACTTTCTAATTAATGTACGAATAAAATTAAAAAAGGTTTCGAATAGATTTGTGTAGTCCAATGATTTTTGATAAATAAAAACCCGCAACGTTTAAACTGTACCCTATAAGATAGACACTTTGAAAAAAGTCTATCCTATAGGGTACTTTTGTTTATAATGAGAAAAAAGATGTCGGAGCGGAATAAATGACGAAAAGATTATTTACTAAAAAAGAGCAAGAACAACTAAAATGTAATCCTAATATCCAGGCTATTAGTGGTAAAGCAATTACTTATACTGAGGAGTTTAAACGCCATTTTATTGCAGAAAATGAAAAAGGAAAACTCCCAAGAACGATTTTTGAAGAGGCTGGTTTAGATGTAGAACTGATTGGTTTGAAGCGCATTAGTTCAGCGGGTAAGCGTTGGCGTGCAGCTTATCGCACAACTGGAGTAGCTGGTCTACAAGATACACGTAAAACGAATTCAGGTCGTCCAGTAGAACGGGAATTAAGTTTAGAAGAAAAAATTGCACGATTAGAAGCAAAAAATCGATTATTACAAGCGGAGAATGAACTTTTAAAAAAGCTCGATCTACTCGAAAGGCAGATGTTAAAGAAGAAATAACAATCGCAACGGAACTAAAGTTTGAATTAATCAGTAAAACGATTCAAAAATATAAACTAAAACGTTTAGTAAGCTATTTATGTGAAATCATGGGCGTATCTCGTTCATGTTACTATAATTACTTCACAGAGAAATCAATGCAAAAGCGTGCAGCATATGAGTTAGCAGATGAAGCAATCAAAGAGATCATTTTAAAAGCGTATCATTTCCGAGGACGTAGAAAAGGTGCACGTCAGATTAAGATGACGTTAGAAAATCAATATGGAATTACATATAGCTTAAAACGTATTCGCCGTATTATGAAGAAATTCGAGATTGTATGCCCAATTCGAAAAGCGAATCCGGAACGTAGAATGGCCAAAGCAACAAAAGAACATCGTACATGTCCAAATGAATTACAGCGTAACTTTAAACAAGGCGTAGCAGGAAAAGTATTATTAACAGATATCACGTATTTGACGTATGGAAACAGCAAACGTGCTTATTTATCAACGATTAAGGACGCTGAAACAAACGAAATTTTAGCGTATGAAGTATCTGCTTCATTAAGTATGGATATTGCGCTCAATACTCTTCGTAAATTGAAGCGAAATCACCACCATTTAACGAAAGATGCATGTATTCATTCAGATCAAGGATTCCATTATACGAATCCAAAATTCCAGAAACTTGTGAAGAAAATGGGACTAGGGCAATCTATGTCACGCCGAGGAAACTGTTGGGATAACGCCCCTCAAGAATCCTTCTTCGGTCATTTTAAAGATGAAACCAATCTGAAAGCGTGCGAAACATTAGAAGAAGTAAAATGAGAAATAAAAAGTTATATGATGTATTACAACCATTATCGAGGGCAATGGAAGTTGAAAAAACTGCCGCCTGCAAAATACAGACGGCAGCTTCAAAAGGTTGCCTAGCTTTTTTTCAAAATGTCCTTTATAAAGGGTACACTTAATTGTTCCTAAGCTTTTTTTGAGGTTTTAAATGAAAGAAAAAGTTATGAATATAGCATTGGTTTTTTATGTATCTAAAAATATTCCTTTGTTGACGTTTGGTAGGGTACGTCGTCGTCATAAATATCGCAGAGATCCATTGTGCATCAGATAGTGGATAAAAAGCTAATTATTTCTATTGGGTTTTAGCGAAGCGTACACCTAGCTTGTAAATTATAAATATAAATTCAAAACACTTTTATAAATGAAGAGGGAAATTATTTTTTCTTCACTATAGTTAAGGTAGCTTCATATTTTAAGTAAGTAATTTAAGAAAAACTTAAGATTCATCCTACTTTTTTCTTAATTAGTTTTACTTATAATCTTTTAAGTAAAGAAGAATAAGGGAGAAATTAAGAATGAAAAAGTGGGGCTTTTTATTAATTTTTTCAATATGTTTGGGTGTGACAGCCTTTAAGATAGGACCATTCTTTCAAGATGAAAAAGGTGTAATAGGAAATGCCTATAATGAGAATGGTGTAGTGGAGGGAAAGTTGTCTTCTGGAAATATAAAAAAAGTAGAAATTCCAGTAGAACAAATTTATCAAGGAAATTTACTTTTGGTCAACAGTAAGCACCCAGTTCACAATGAAAGTATAAAATCAGATGTCATCAATTTAAATGTTCGCAAAGAATTGGTAAAAGGATACAGATTGTTTAATAGCGAAACATATTTATCAGAAGATATTGCAAGGAAATTTTCGGATATGGTTCTTGATGCGGAAGAAGATGAAGTTTCTAGTTTTTTAATTACAAGTGGTTTTCGAGGATTTGATGAGCAATCTAAACTTTATAAAGAAATGGGTTCCATTCGAGCCTTGCCAGCAGGTTACAGCGAACACAATTTAGGTTTATCGCTTGATGTGGGAAGTACCCAAGGGAAGATGGAGGTAGCACCTGAGGGAGAGTGGATTGCAGAGAACGCTTGGAAATACGGGTTTACTCTACGTTATCCAGAGGATAAAACGGACATAACGGGAATTATGAATGAACCATGGCATATTCGCTATGTCGGTTTACCACATAGTGCGATTATGAAAGAAAAGAATTTTGTGTTAGAGGAATATTTAGACTATCTAAAAGAAGAAAAGCATATTTCTGCTACTGTAAATGGTCAAAAATATGAGGCCTTTTATTATCCTGTTAGTGAAAATACCACTATTAATGTGCCAGCAAATCTTCGTTTTGAGGTATCGGGCAATAATACGGATGGTGTGATAGTGACAATATTTCCTGATAACGTGTAGAAACTTAGGTGAGGGTGCGGAATAAACTGAACGAAATTGATGAACGGTATTACCACACGGCGAAAATAGGGATTAAATTAAGTAAAATATTAATGTTTACAGGGGATTATAATAATATAGGCAGATATCTTATAAGAAAATAAATTAGCATTAGGAGAATACTCTATGAAGATTAATGAAAGCAAAAAAACAGAACACAACTATATTTTGTTAATTATAGGATTAGGATTTTATATTTTTATTTTATTTGCATTTTTATTTTTTAAAGCGAATTCATTTCAATCTATAAATCTTATACCGTTTTATACTATAACAGATTATTTATCTATTGGTGGTATTTTTTCATTAGTTAATGTACTGGGTAATATTGTTTTATTTATACCATTAGGTATCTATTTGATTTTGTTTAATCACAATAAAAGGATATTCATTAACACTTTATGGAGCGTTCTTATTAGTGTGGCAGTTGAGATCTTGCAATACTCATTTAAAGTAGGTGCTACTGATATAGATGATATAATTTTGAATGGATTAGGTGGATTCCTTGGAATTATTATTTATAAAATCTTATGCAAAATTTTTAAAGATAAAGTCGAATATGCTATTGGGTTAATTTCAATTATAGTAGGAATCAGTTTCTTGATTTTGAGTATTTGTTTTTCATCAGGTGTTTTCGGTATTAAAGTTCGCATTCTTTAATATTCTTATACTCTTGCTTGATAGACCTTGCTCTGCACTCTTATTTGCACATTAGTGAATGAATACACTTAAACTCCCATGAGAACGTAATCATCTTTCATTTTCTGTGGTTAGTGTTAATTTCACACGACTTGGATGGCTAACGGGGGCTAGAAAAGGTTAAACTCCATTTTGATTTATATTTTTCAGAATAGAGTTTGTTTCAAGCGTTACTCAATAATAGAAAGGCTTAGGAGTTGTTCCTAAGCTTTTTTAGGTTTTAAATAAAGGCTGTTTTCTCAAAGATTGTTGCTATTAAAACAAAGAGACAGATCTAATCTACAAAATGCGTAGAATGAACTCTGTTTTTTCAAAATAAAGGATTCTCATAAATGTGTGTAGAATATTTATGGTAATACTAAGAATAGGTGGGGTGAAATGGTGAATCAGGTTTGTGTTATAAGTATTTACGTGCCCAATTTAAACAAAGCAATTGACTTTTATACCAATACTTTAGGTTTTGAATTAAACAAGCAGTATGGACCTAATATTGCATCACTAGTACACGGAGAGTTACCAATTATTTTAGAGGAGAACGAGAACGATAATACAACCTTTAATCAAGATAATAAAATTACAGGAGTTGTATTAGGATTGAGTACTGAAGATATTTATGAAACGGTTAATTTTTTAAAAGATAAAGAAGTGGAATTTATTGTAGATGAACCAACTAATTGTCCTCCAGGAAAATATATTAGTTTCAGAGACCCCTTCGGAAATATTTTAGAGTATCTCCAATTTGAAAATATGTAACAAGCATTAAAAGTTCAACATAATGGTTGAACTTTTTTAATCTCCTTTTGTAACAAACCTGCTTTGTTAGTTGAGTAACAATAAACCACTGAATCTGCTTAAAAAGCATCCGATGAAAGGTGCCTTTGGTCTTTTCTTAATGCTTCAACTGTGAAATAGTTAGATTTTTGACAAGCTGTAATAAGCAGTAACTCAAAAAATAGATGAGTCAATTAACAATATAGGTTGGTAGTATTTATTTCAATATTTTTAACGACTTTTTTATCAAGATCTAATCTATATAGCATTGATTTTTTATGTATTCAAAAAGATTCCTTTGTTGGTGTGGTGCATCAAATATTGGCGGTTCTGTTGTAACTAAACAGGATGTTACAGCTTTTTATCGTGCTTTAGATGAAGGAAAATATTATCTTGAGGATGGAATAAAGAATTTATAAGATATCATTTTCCGGTTATTTCGCTAGTGTTATGTCTATTTCATTATTTTCAATTAAAATATTATAAAAAAAGAGGAGGAGGTGATCTAATGAGATTTAGTAATTTTAGAAGAGGGCTAAACGGAGAAACAGGTTCAACTGGAGAGGTAGGTTATCAAGGAATAACAGGAGTAACTGGTTTGACAGATTTCAAAAGGTTAGCGGAAGAGGTAGATTCACCTGGATTGCAAATAATAGTGGGGAGAATTGGAGCAACAGGAGCAACAGGAGCAACTGGTCTACAAGGGGTATCCGGAATAACGGGAGCAACCGGACCACAAGGGGTAACTGGAACAATAGGAGCAACAGGTCTGCAAGGTGTGAGCGGGACAACGGGAGCAACAGGTCTGCAAGGTGTGACCGGAGCAACGGGAGCAACTGGTTTGCAAGGGGTAACCGGAGCAACGGGAGCAACCGGACCCCAAGGGGTAACCGGAGCAACGGGAGCAACCGGACCCCAAGGGGTAACCGGAGCAACGGGAGTAACCGGACCCCAAGGGGTAACCGGAGCAACGGGAGCAACTGGACCCCAAGGGGTAACCGGAGCAACGGGAGCAACTGGACCCCAAGGGGTAACCGGAGCAACGGGAGCAACAGGTCTACGAGGGGCAACCGGAACAACAGGAACAACTGGTCTGCAAGGGGTAACCGGACCAACCGGACCAAGTGGTTCAGGGTTAATGGAGGTTTTTCTTTCTACAGATCAATCAGTAGGAAACAATGACTTTCTTGGATCAGGTACTTCATCAGCTTCGTTTGTAAGAAGTTCAATAGTTATTCCAGTGGATGCTACGATAAAAAGTATAACTTTAAATATACGTGACCACGGTCTAAGTGCTGGACAAATAGCTTCCGCCCAAATATTTACAAGTTCAAACTGTGGATTTACTGCTCCGATAGCTACTGGAATTATAGCTACAGTTACAGGACCAAACTCGTCTACAACTCCGAATTGTTGTGCAACAACATCTGCAAATTTAACAGTTAATAGATGTACACTTCTATCAGTTCAATTAACTACAACAGGTGGGGCATTTTCTAATGGTGTTACTGTGACTATTTTATTAAATACTCCGTGATTTGATGTTTTTGATCGAAACAAAAAGAAAATATTTCAAGTTTAATAAATTGTACAGGGGAAAAGGGGATAGCGTAGTGCAATAACAGCTTGGACCGTTACATGCAACAGTTTGCTATCCCGAGTAAGTATATGCCAAAAACATTACAACTTTATATATGTATGAAAGGTATGAAATAAAAAGAGCCATCTCCTTAGGGGGAAATGACTGAAGTGATAATGAAGAGAATTCGAGAAGAGGGATTTCTATATAAATATTTATAGGCTTGGAGGGTGTCACTTGGGATAAAAGTGACCCTAAGCACCAAAATAGAAGACAAGCTAGAAAGCTTACACTATTAAAATTTATTGTTTGGATGATTATTAGTCATTAAGTTTGTGTAACTAATTCCACAGCTTCTACTACCAAAGGAGTTCCTGCTGTGATTGTACCAGTAACACCGTTAAAAGTTAACTCTGTTGCAGAAATTGTAAACGAATCACCTTCTTGTAGTACACCATTTATATAAAAATTATAGTAACCATTTGCTACTACTGGAAAAGTAGTAGCGGCATTCCCGCTATCATCTAGAAAGGCAGTCGCAAGGATTGTAGTACCGTCAGCAACTGTTAAATTTGCTGCTAACACATCAAAAAATCTTGTGGAAGTAGCATTAACGTTTACATGAATATTAATAATTGAAAGAGCCATTGTTTCACCTCCTTTCAAGGGAAAAAGAAAAGTAATTTAGCAGATTTTTATATCATATTTGTTGGAATCCCAATGATTCAATAATGATTGGTGTTCCGGCAAAAATAGTGGCATTAAATGGTTTAAGGTTTAATGAATCTGATGTTACTTTATAAGCACCGCCCTCTTGCATCACAGCATTGATGTAAAGATTGACATATCCATTGGGATTAAAAAGTTTGAATTCTGTTACTGGATCGCCATTATCATCTGTAAATAAATTAGCTGGAAGGGTTGTTCCGTTTGTTAAATCAATATCTTCTGCAACAATATAGAAATATCTATTTATTATTGGAATAACAGTTCCTTCAGGGATTACCACTGGCGGAGGTTGAATAGAACATATGTCAACAGCTTTTATCCGGGGCAAAAAAACTCGGTTATTTTCACACCAACTGTCACTAATCAAATTTTGTGGATCCATTTTTTTCATTATTTGTCACCTCCATTTCGTAATATGTTGCTTACCCCGTAAGTTTTAGGCGTTTGTTACTTATTAATTGAGAAAGCTGTTCCTTCAGTAATATTTTATGGATGTATGTTGGAAGATGGTTGGTAATATGTCTATTAAAGAGAAATAAATAATATTTTTAATGAAAAGATGGGATTTTTTAAATACCTAAAATCAATTGAGAGCTATGAAAATGGGATTTTGAGGAATACGGGGAGATAGATTTTTACCTTGTTACTAAGCAATCTGAGGAAAGTAACTATAAAAGGGTCACCGAGTAAATAGTGAGAAAAAATGTTGTGCATAGGAAAATTTTAAGAAGTATAGTATGAACACAAAAAGACAAAAATTTTACCCCCTAGGAGTAGGTATTTAAGTAAATGGAAAAAGCTATCTAAATTAAAATGTTATAGGATATTATCAAACTAACAGGGGTTAATGGAAGAATAGTTCAGATATTATGGGTGAATTTGCAGTTTCTATTGGTGTGCCGGCTCTTACAGGTCCATTTATCTTATCAGTTTTGGTCCTTTTTATTATGTTGCGTCCGGATCCATTAGAAATAGCGAAAATGATAGAAGTGCACAAACAAGAATATGGACATAGAAATAAGGCAGGATTTTTTAATAAAGCTCACAATAAAAGAGGTCTTACAGTCGATGAAACGATGATGGTACTTACTCAAATTGAAATGGTTGCTATTATGTCGATGACACCAATACATATGAAACAGCATAGTTACGGTTTATCGGAGGTTGGACTTGTTTTAGGATTTCATTAGGTTCTATGGTTCTTCCAACGCTCGGTATAGATCTGAATATTGTTTGGTCTATAGGTTATTACATAAATCGAAAGGCCAATCGTTATGCCTTTAAGGGAAACTTAATAACGATTGGAAAAACATAAAAAAGTATTTACATTTTAAGTTTTTATTTAGACTCACAAAAAATTTTATGTTTACAATGAAACTTTTAAGTAGATGTTTTATGAGTGTAATTCTAACTTTACAGTCACTAAAAATATATCGTATGTAAAAAATAATTTGGACAATAATAAAGGGGAAAATAAAATTTCCTTAAATGAGGTGAATATATGAAAAAAATACTTTTAGGTACGTTTACAGCGATACTGTCTACTGGAATATTGTTCGGATGTGGTACACCTAATGATGAACAGGAGCCAGATCCGACTGAAGAACCTTCTGAACAACGAGATCAAAATAAAAATGATCACGAAAATGATCACGAAAATGATCATGAAGAAGAAAACAATAGATAGATTTTGCATTGCAAGTTCTCTAGTTAAATATCTTAGAAAAAGCCACTCTATGTGAAGTAACCCGCTAATAGCATTAGGAGCTTGGGTAAAATGAGTTCGGTATTGCACCGAACTCGTAATCATTGTCTTTAAGTTGTTCTGGACCTGAATTCAAATCTTTGATGAATGAACCAGTCGGTCCAAATTTATCACCAGCAAAGCTTTTACGGTAAGGTAATGTATTTTGAAAGAACTACTCACACTTACTTAGAACAGTTTCTTTTTAGGGTTTTAATTTTAATAAAATTCATGATAACGAGGTGCTCCATTTATAAAGGAGCCCTCGTTATTTTTGTTGTATCATACAAGTACTAAAGTTAATAAAGATTGAAAATTTAGGTAAAAAAGGTAGGGTATGTTAAATGCTCGACCATATCGTTGAATAAATCCAGGTTCAATACAACCACAATCGTCCCCACCATTTCCGCCTCAGTATCCACCATAAAAATGAGCTATTACGAGGTTAAGACGTAAGAACTTTAAATGTATTTGTGACTTCTATTGATGAAAAAAAGTTTAGGTGGATTTCTTCCTAATGGCAACAGTTATTTAGGAAGTGTTAATGAACGTTTTCCCAACCTGAGGATTAATGTTTCCGATATTCTATTTTTAAGACGAAATTCACAATTATTAAAAAAGATTGAAAATTTTGGTTTGTTATGTGAAGATAAGAAATGTATTTCAAAATCGAAAGGGGATTTATTTGATATGAAAAACACAAAAAAGGTTATCTATCAAAAGGTTTTCGATTTAATGTATTAAGTTTAGCTGTGGTTTTAATGCTTACAATTTGTACATTTTTTGTAAGCGGAAATACTACTACTTTAGCTGTTACACCTGTATTTGTGCAATTAAGGGATGAATTAACTCCAATTTCAGTTACAGGAGATATAGAGCAAATGACATCTAATTATTTTTCTTATAATAAAAACCAATCGTTTTATAAAACACAGATATCTATTAATGGTGTGAAATATGAAAAAGAGATTGGATCGCACTCAAATAGTTCAATTAAGTATAATTTGAATGGACAGTATACTAAATTTACAGTAGATGTAGGAATAGATGATCAAGTAGCGCCGGGTCATGGATCTGTGAATTTTGTGATAATCGCTGATGGTAAAATTTTAAATATAAGTCCGGTTAAAAAATCGAACGAACCAGCTGAACATGTAGAAGTAAATATTGCAGGAAAAAATACACTTGATTTAGTTGTGTTTGATGCTAATGATAATATTGACAATGATCATACCAACTGGGCAGATGCAAAATTGTTTATTCAATAAAAGCCAATAGATAAAGTTATATCTTTAATAGACTAGTATTCTTAATAAAATGTGGAGCATTATAATAGGGTATTTAAAAACTGAACTAATATTTATAAAATTTAGTTCAGTTTTTATTTATAAGAAAATCTACTCACAAATTTTAAAAAGATTACTACTGATAGGCGGCTATTCTTGTTTTAACTAAATAGTTTTTTTACGGAAGGTAGATACTGAATTTTACCTTTTATTTACTTTGTTTTTCCTTTAATTTGGTTTTGGTTATGTATACTGCTTAACAAGGACAACAAGGAGATACCTTTGTTCGAAATAAGCAATGAAATCGATACTTATCTAAGGAGGCAATTCTTTTATGAAAAATAAACTATCTGGGGCGTTAGCTGCTACATTAGCGTTAACGATGAGCCTACCATCAGGGGTGATGGCGTCTTCTAGCAGTCAGACTACGGTTGTTGCTAGCCAAGAAGTAACTAGTCAAGAACTGAAAAAGATTGCAGCAGAGAAGGCTGCGCTACTTACAAAGTCCTATGAGACGACTAGTGTGCAGTATGCGTTAATTGATAATGGCAAACTTATTTTGTCGGGTCAGACAGGCAAGAACGATATGAAAGGGAAACAGCCACTGACCAAAGATACCCTATACGGGATTGGTTCAGTCAGTAAAATGTATGCAGCGGCAGCTGTGATGAAATTGGTCGACGAAGGAAAAGTAGATTTGGATGCTCCTGTCGTCGACTATGTTCCTGATTTCAAGATGAAGGATGAACGGTATAAACGCATTACGCCGCGTATGCTGTTGAACCACTCCTCCGGCTTGCAAGGTACTGGGTATGGTAATACATTTTTATTCAAAGATAATGATACCTATGCACATGATAACTTGTTGCGGCAATTGTCCAACCAGCACTTGAAGGCGGATCCTGGAGCGTTCTCCGTATACTGCAACGACGGCTTTACGCTAGCCGAGATTATGGTGGAAAGAGTCAGTGGTATGAGCTTTACCGAATTTATACATCAACGGTTTACAAAACCCTTAAAGCTAAATCATACGAAAACGCCGCAGGACAAATGGGAAGACGATAAGCGGGCTGGACTTTATTTTCCAACTTATCAAGGGCAGCTTCCTACCGAATCGGTGAATGTGATCGGTACGGGAGGGATCTCTTCCACAGCAGAAGATATGGTTCGATTCTCACAATTATTTATGGGGCAGGGAAAAGGAATCCTCTCTGATAAGGCAGTCAAGGCGATGGAGCAAGAGGAATATAAAAAAGGAATGTGGCCGGGGGATGGAGATAATATCTTCAACTATGGTCTTGGCTGGGATAGTGTGAAACTATATCCATTCAGTGAATATGGGATAAAGGGCTTGACTAAAGGCGGCGACACGGGACTGCAACATGCTTCACTGGTCGTACTTCCTGAACAGAAGATGGCAGTGGCTGTGTTGTCCTCCGGCGGTAGCAGCGCTACAAATCAACTGATGGCGACTGAAATACTGCTCGCTGCACTCAAAGAGAAGGGCACAATTAAGGATATCAAGCCGAACAAATCCTTTGGCAAGCCGGTCAAGGCCAAGGTGCCTCAAGATGTAGCGAAGAAAGCGGGTTTTTACGGCAATAGTTTCAGTCATTTCAATGTAGAAATCAAGAAAAATGGAGAACTGTTCTTACCATCTAATCCAGAAGAAAAATATGTATATACTGCGAATGAAAGCTTTATTAACGAGAAAGGTACCTCCAAACTCAACTTCGTCACTGAGAAGAATGGAAGAACTTATTTGAAAGAAAGCTCATTTATATCGATGCCTGGTTTAGGGCAAGTAGCGCTTACTCACTATTTAGCCGAGAAACTAGAAGACAACATGCTATCGAAGGAAACCACTGCTGCATGGGCGAAGCGGGAAGGCGTCAAGTTCTATCTCGTAAATGAGAAATATAGTTCTGCTCAATATCTCGCACCAATGATGCTTACAACACAAATTAATCGAAATGAAGGTCTAGAGGGCTATTGGGCCGGCCGAAAAATTACAGGCCCAAACTCGGCCGCGCATCAGCTACAGATCCCTGGGATGACAGGCCGTGATACGACGGAATCTCTTTTTTATACAGAAGGCGGTAATGAATATATGGAGATGTCCGGATTGTTATACGTAAGTGAAACCAACGTAAAACCGCTTGATGCAAGCAATTCATCTAAAGTTACGTTACAAGCAAATGGGCATGCGAGATGGTTTACGATCCCGCAAGCGGTAGCAGGGAAAACGATGAACGTGGCGTTGCCAGAGAAGAGTGCGTTCGCGGTGTATGATGAGAATGGAGTATGCGTCAATTTTACTGTTGTGAGTAGCGATAACAAAGTAAAACTGCCGAAGGACGGAACGGTTGTATTTGCTGGCGTGCCGAACTCGGAATTTGAAATCACGTTGAACTAGCTGCAATTCAATTTTAGGGTTTTAATTTTAATAAAATTCATGAAAAAAATAACGAGATACTCAATTTATAAATCGAGTATTTCGTTGTTTTTGTTGTATCATACAAGCACTATAAAAGCGGCTAAAATAGGTTATCAGCCCTTAAAACAAATCAATCTAGAGATTTTTAAGATTGTAATAGAGATAATAGCGGATACATATCTAGATATTTTACATAAGTTAATTTAGATTAAAAATTTAGGTTAATAAGGGAGTGTGTGTTCATGACTCAACCATATCGGCGAAGTCCAGGTTCAACCCAACCACAGCCACGTCAAATAAGTCCAGGTTCAATACAACCACAGCCATATATAAGTCCAGGTTCAATACAGCCACAGCCATATATAAGTCCAGGCTCGATACAACCACAACCGTACCCACCATTTCCACCATATCCGCCACAGTACCCACCATTTCCACCACAGTATCCACCACAATATCCACCATACCCACCATATCCTCCACCACAACAAACTGGTGGATGTATTCAAAAATGGGCTAATATGAAGTTAAGAGACGGAAGAACTTTAAATGTATTTGTGACTTCTATTGATGAAAAAAGTTTAGGTGGTTTCCTTCCTAGTGGCCAACAGGTTGCAATAGATTTAAATGAAATTACATTTATGACTTGCTAAAACTTCAAATTACCTAAAAAATAAAAACATCTTAGATATTTTATTATAAGTCAATAAGTAAAGTAGTATCTTAAATACACGAGTCACCTTAATAAAATGTGTACATTATAATACATTATTTTTATGCTGAACTAATTCAAACAACTTAGTTCAGCTTTTATTTATGAGAAAAATGCTTTCCAAACCTTCAAATAAGTATCTTCAAATTTTTCCCTGCATATGTAGGTGCTACTTTGCATGGAAGAATTTGAATTAGGAATAAATATCAAGGAAAAGGACTAGGAAAACATTTAATCAACAAAGCGATGGAAATAGCTGTAGCACAAAACAAAAAAACATCTGGTTAGGTGTTTGGGAAAAGAATGATAATGCCATATTTTTTTACAAGAAAATAGGTTTTATCCATACTGGGACTCACTCTTTTTTATGGGTGATGAAGAACAAATTGATATCATCATGACAAAAATTTGTATATACAATATATGGAAGGAATGTTTATATAACATTTCTGCCTTCTGTTTTAGTCATTTTTATTTTTCTTCATAGCTTCTGCCACTGCAGAAGCATTAGGATCCTCTTCTTTATAAAGCTCGCTAATAATATTTGCGTAATCATTAGCATTACGATTTTGACTTAATTTATAGGCAGCTTGAACTTCTTCTATTTTAATTCTAAATCCTTTTATTCCTTTTAACTCTTGTTGTAACATTTCAGGAGAAAGTTTATCCCACAATACAGGATTTTCACGGAATTTCTCATATTTTTCAAGTAAGTTAATTAAATCTTGTTCTAACTCATTTCCTGCAATGAGACTTGCTTTTCCATAAACATGAACTGATTGATAATTCCAGGTTGGCACATTTTCTTTTTCATACCAAGAAGAAGAAATATACGCATGTGGACCATTAAATATAACTAATATTTCATCTATATCCTCAAAAGTCCTCCATAGAGGATTTCCATATGCACAGTGACCTGTGAGGTAATATTCATCCTTAATTTTATTCAATAATAATGGTACATGGGCTGCTATTGGTTTTCCTTTTCTTATTGAAACAATTGTTGCAAATGAATTGTCTTTAATAAATTCTTTGATTTCTTCTAAATCAGTTTTTATGTAATACTTAGGAATATACATGTAAAATCTCTCCTTACTTAATAGAAATCATTGTGAGTTTTCGGAATAAAAAAATATTATTATCGGATGTGTTTACATTTTCTCTGTCACAATGTAGATTTTATTATAATAACCCTCTGGTACCGTTAAAAGTGCCAAGAATGTTATTTCTAAAGGAGCCAAAAATATATGTTTGAAATTACACCAATATTAAATAATGGAGAACCACTATATTTTCAATTATATAAATACATTAAAGATGAAATTCAAAATGGAAACATTTTAGCTAAAACCAAATTGCCCTCTCAACGAAGCTTAGCTAAACATTTAAACATTAGTCGCAACACAGTAGACGTTGCATATCAACAGCTCCTTGCAGAAGGGTATGTGGTAAGTAGAGAAAGAGAGGGGATATATGTTGTAGAACTTGAAAAGGATTATTTTCAAAAAAATAATGTTAAATTTGATAAAACATTATTAAAGTCTAACCAAGAAAAAGATCCTACTGTAATTAAGTATGATTTTAATTATGGAGATATAAATTTAAAAGACTTTCCCTATAAAATATGGCGTAAATTGAGTATGCAAAGTCTTAATGAAGAACAAGGTCACCTTTTTTTATATGGGGATGCACAAGGTGAGCTTGAATTAAGAGGTTATATTGCAAAATATCTTTATGAAGCTAGAGGGGTTAAATGCTCTGCAGACCAAATTGTAATAGGGGCAGGTTTGCAATATCTTACAGGAATAGTATGTAACTTGATTGGACGAGAAAAGCTTTTTGGTATGGAAGATCCAGGATATTATAGAGTTCGCTACCTTTTTGAAGATAATGGTATAAGGGTAAAACCAATACATCTTGATGATTATGGAATTAGTATCGCCCATTTAAAAAATAGCAAGGTTAAAGCCATATATGTGACTCCATCTCATCAATTTCCAATGGGAACAGTCATGCCTATCTCAAGAAGACTAGAATTATTAGAGTGGGCAAAAGAAGAAAATGCTTATATCATAGAGGACGACTATGATGGTGAGTTTAGATATGCTGGGAAACCAATACCGGCTCTACAAGGATTAGATTCGTATGATCATGTTATTTATATGGGAACATTTTCAAAATCGTTGATTCCTTCCATAAAACTAAGTTATATGGTTTTACCAAGAAAATTAATTAACTTATATATCGAGAACAGCTATTATGTTCAAACTGTGTCGAGATTACATCAACATACTTTACAATTATTTATGGAAAGTGGTCATTGGGAGAGACATCTGAGTAAATCAAGAAATAGCTATAAGAGAAAATACGAGGCCTTATTAAAGGCAATTAATCAAATAATGGGAGATAAAGTGAAAATTTATGGTGCTAGTAGTGGATTACATATTCTGCTGGAACCAAATAATAGTATGTCCGAAGATGAACTAATAGAAAAAGCAAAAATGGAAGGTGTAAAGTTATATCCAACGTCAATTTTTTATGCGATTCCTCCAGAAGAAAAACCAACAAAAGTTTTACTTGGATTTGCTAACTTAGATGAAGAAGGAATTTATAAGGGAATAGAGCTTTTAAAAAATGCTTGGTTTTAATCCATATTATTTTATGCTTTTAAGAAGTGCATATTATTTCAAATAAAAAAATTCAAAGCATATTATAAAAAAGGACATGCTCTTTTATAAAAGCTTTCTTTGGTGGCATTCGGTACTTCGAGTGCTTGCAGACATTTGCGTAACTAAAAGACTATCTAAAAGTGCTGTAGCAGAAGATTTAATTTCTATTTGTAAAATGGTAATTACACTAAACACTGCCTTAAATAAAATGAAACCATTTACTACTGCCATTTTATTGATATAGAATTTATATATATAAAATATTACTAATAAAAAAATGACTGCTAATGATAAAGCAGACATTTTTTTATGAAGGATTTTTAATGTGCTATAAAACGTGAATTGTCTTAGGTTCTAATTGAAATTTCATGTTCGTTAATAACTTGAAATTCCAAATGCGGCTACTGACTGAAAATTTTTATTGTAGAATATGCTTTTTATTAAAGAAAAGGTTCGGAACCATGTTGACAACCTAATATTTTTTTATTATTATTTAAAAAAATAAAATTCCGTATAACCCCAATAATATGGTTTGGGGGTCTCTACCAGGAACCGAAATTCCTGATTACGAAGAAAGTACAAGTACAATACTTGTATCTTCTTTGTAGTCAGGAATTTTTTTGTATTTTAATCTAAAAATTTATTTTAGGAGGACAAAAATGAACTTTTTAGCATTGCCCAAAATTGAACTTCACTGTCATTTGGATGGAAGCCTAAGGGGTGAAACTATTATCGATATTGCACAGAAGGAAGGTATTCAGTTACCATCTTTTGATAAGGATGAACTGCAAAAGGAGCTAATTGCTCCGTTAGAATGTGAATCCCTTGATGAGTATTTAAAAAGATTTTCTCTTCCTAATTTAGTTATGCAGTCTAAGGAGAACTTAAGAAGAATTACTTTTGAGCTATTTGAGGATGCAACAAGAGAAAACGTGAAATATTTAGAAGTCAGATTTGCCCCGTTACTTCATATATTACAAGGTCTTGATGTTGAAGAAGTTATTCAATCTGTTATAGAGGGGATGAGGGACGCTGAAAGCCGCTACGAAATAAAGGGAAATATAATCTTGTCTTGCATGAGAACGATGTCTGTAGAAAGCGCATTTGAAGTAGTTGAAAAGGGGAAAAAATTCCTTGGAAACGGTGTGGTGGCAATTGACCTATGTGCATCTGAAGAAGAAAGCTTTTGTGAAAAATTCGTAGATCCAATTGCATTAGCTAAAAAATATGGCTACAGAGTTACTATTCATGCCGGTGAAACAGGAATTGGAAAAAACGTTTTAGATGCTGTTGAACTGCTAGGTGCTGAAAGAATAGGGCATGGAGTATTTATTAAAGATTGCGCCGAGGCTTATAAGATTGTGAAAGAAAAACAGGTAGTGCTTGAAATGTGTCCAACAAGTAATGTCCAGACGAAAGCCGTTCATAATTATTCTGAACATCCGATTTATAAGTTTCATAAAGATGGAATAAAAGTGACATTTAATACGGATAACAGAACAGTTTCAGATACTACTATGGAAAAAGAAATACATTTAGTTGACAACGAATTTAATCTAAGTGAAGAAGATTATCGGATAATTTATTTAAATAGTGTAGAAGCATCCTTTGCCGATCAAGAAACTAAAGAATGGTGCTTGGCACAATATTAAAGAAAATTAAATTAGCAACACAAACTATCCTAGAACTCGAACATACTGTTAAGGGATAAATAATTATTAAATGTAAATGAAACATGAACCAACATAAAGAGCTTTGCTACTTATAAATTGTAGCAAGGCTCTTATCTTTTTGAGTAAAATTAAATTACTATATTAATTCTAAGCAAAAGAGATACTAGTACATACATGGTTTATCAGAGATTGGAATTGTTATAGGATTTCATGTAGGTTATTTGTATCTTCCATCTATCGTAACAGTAATTCCTGTGATAAAATCCCACGAACAGCCAGGAGTATTATAAGTATTGATAATATAATATTTTCTATTCTTCACTCCTCCTTCCTTTTCGTCCAAACAACTTTATTCGATATGAATAAACTTAATATATGAAGAGGAGGTGAATATAAAATGGCATCATTTGAAATTGGCTCGAGAAGTCTTTTCAATTTCCGAAACGAACGCTTTTTCCTATTAGTTGAAGATGAAATTACAATTCCAGAAAAAGGTGTAGAGATTGATCCAGTTAATATCTATGAGATTGACCAACAAACTTTCAATTTTATTAGAGATGAAGGAGATACACCTGTGATTCGACCAGTTATTAATCTTCCAACTGTACCACCTGGATTTGAATTAGAACGAAAATGTATTTTTACAGTTGATAATGCATACTACGTAATTTATGATTTAGAGAATGGTACTGATACCAATGTTTTATTAAGAATCGGTGCAGCTTTATTTAACTCCTTGAGAAATTCAGGTGTTCGTGAATGTATTCCTCAAGATTTCATTAACTAAATGTTATTGCCCTATTAAATGTATGGGTATAATAAACAAGCGTCCAATTTATTTTATTGGGTGCTTGTTTTTTTGTGCACCTGGCATGCGAATTTCATTGACAGCTAGGAATGATTGGATGAGTTTGCACATCAAACAAAGTCCTTTCTGTCGAAGTTCATATCGAGTAAATGAGGCGGATAGATGGTGCTAAAGTGCATGCGCTTTTCCGGGGGAGAATTTGAGCGACACTAGGATTAACAGGTTATATATTTGCTAAAACACTTAAATTCAACATTAGAGATCATTGTAATGTGGAAATAATAAAAATCAACTTAATCAATAGCTTAGAATTTTATGATAAGTGTTTAGTAGGAAATGGTAATGAAGATTCATTTCGATATGAATTGATGCAACCAATGAAAACAATGTGGGATTATTTAAATGTACCGTTAAAAGCAACACAATCTAATGGATACGATATTATTATGGCGTCAGAGATGTTAGGGATTTGGACTCCATTGCACTATTATTATTGTTATCACCTCCGATTCTAAGTTTGTTTTTGCACTAAAGGAGTGCTTTACTTGAAGATTATTGAGTTGCATAATGCAGCTCTTTTTTTCTTTATTGAACTAACGGAGCAGTTTAGCATAAGTAGGATTCTTTTGTTATTTTGAGAATGGCGCTTATAGTAGAATCCGACTCTCAATCAGGTTTTTCAAGCTGATAAGGGACTTGGATGGTCCGAACTTAATAATAGAATCTTGAAATTGACCAATATCCTCTATGGAAGCAGTCTGAATCTTGACCATGTAATTGTATTCACCACTAATTCGAAACATATCGGTTACAACGGGATTTCGTTCGCAAAAATCCACCAGTGCTTGACATTGCTCTGTTTTAATAAGAAAGAATGCCGTGGTCCCTCGACCTAGTGCCTGATGGCGAAAGGTTGCCGTATAACCCGAGATGATGTCTTTCTCCTCAAGCCTTTTTATTCGTTCCCTTACCGAGGGCTGGGACATGGACACTTCTTTACTTATTTGTGAAATGGAGATACGTGCATTCTGCTGAAGAAGACCCAAGATGTGGTAATCAGTTTCATCCATCCAATGTTCCATATATAATTCCTCCTACTGCATTTTCGAAAATAAATAAAATTAATTGATTTTCGTTATTTTTGGAAAGTGTAATTCGGTAATTTCCTTTTATATTGTATGTATTTCCTTGCAACACTATTCTATACTAAATTCATTAGAAAGGGGAAATTATATTTGAATATCAAAGGTCTTGCTCATATTGCAATTCAGGCAAAAGATTATCCGGCAACAATCCGGTTTTACATTGAAGCATTGGGATTTAAGCGTGGACATCATTGGAGCCTTCCTTCGTTTCAAATCAAGGAAGCTTCGATGCTGATCTCTCCCGACGGCCGAACATGTCTCGAGGTTTTTGATGACGAAGCTATCATTCCAGCACAAGGGAAGAAAGCGCGGTCGGAAGAGGAAGTTGCTTACGGAGCTATGCTTCACCTAGCGTTTTATGTGGAAGATGTCGACAAAGCGTTTCAAACGGCACTTGCCCATGGGGCAAAACCTTGTGTGGAAGCAGACTATCTAACTCTCGGAGAGCCTCCTCTTATTATCAGAAACGCTCTAGTCCACAGTCCTAATGGAGAGGTTATCGAATTTATTCAAGATGTGGATTTTGATATAGAGTCCCATAGTTCAGGGCAGTAGTTCAAAAAGTTAGTGGCAATCTAAGACTTTTTCCTATTCTAGAATGCCACTGTGTTCTTCTTAAACTCCCATGAAAGAACGTAATCATCTTTCATTTTCTATGGTGTAGTGTTGATTTTAAGCGATATGGATGGCTAACGGGTGCGTAATTAAAGATCAAAGAGTTGCCTAGGCAGCTCTTTCTTACGATTAGTCAAGTATCTATAATAACTTTCTTAACTCTCTGATATTATTTTGATAAATTGGGCCATGCCGAATAAGCCTAGTGATTTTTCGATTTTTCATAAGGCTTTAGTATGTTAAACTGATGCTACGACTGTACTAGGGAGCCAACCTGTAGTCGTAGTTTTGATTATGTGTGACAAGAAAGAAGATCTTTTTCAATAACTTGTTTACACATGCGACGGAGGCAACCTTATGACATTTGTTATAGGGTTGCGTTTTTAATTTATCGTAGTACTCAACGATGTGATTTCCACCAAATCGTCGCTGTCTAATCATGTTCTGAACGGTTAGATACATTATTTTACGTAGGTGTTTATTGCCGCGTTTATTAATCTTGTCTTTAGCTATAAACTTCCCGGATTAAATGTAATCAAATTAAAGGGAGAAATTAAATGATAAAAATAGACGTAGATTTAGGTTCGAAGTTAATAAAAAGCCAATTTCCAGAGAGGTCTAATTTAGAAATTAAAAATCAATTTGCGAATGAATTGGAGGGGTTTAGTTGAATTACAATCTATTGACGCCAGTGGAGGTCCCATAGCTGGGGAATATAATTTTTATAGAGGCGGTGGTATTGTTGTATACGATGATGAGTGTAGAGATGCCATTAATAATAATGTAACTGCTTTTAATAAAACTTATTGAAGGAAATCTGGGAATTGGCATTAACTTCAAAGTGGGCTGGTGAACCTGTTTGGGTCCACGGTGACATAGCTCCAGGAAATATATTAATTAAAGATGGTAATTACGTGCGGGTATTGATTTTGGGATATTGGGAGTAGGAGATCCTTCTTGTGATGCTGCAATTGCTTGGACGTTCTTTGATGACAAAAGCAGAAAGGCATTTAAGAATGCATTGAATGTTGATGAAGAAACTTGGAATAGAGCAAGAGGTTGGGCTTTATGGAAGGCTTTGATAACCTACGACTATAATAAACAATCTAACAAAGCAGTTGCGGATGAACAATGTAATATTATAAACGTAATTATTAATGATTACGAAACTGAAAGATAAAGGCATTAAAATAGAATTTTTACTTCACTAACGAAGACTTTACTTCAAGATGGATTCCACAGCAATCCCGTCTTTTTTCTTAATTAGTGTTTGTGGAACTTTTTTAATCAAACTTTATTCAAAATCAACAGAAAAAGCCATTCCCTCCACAAGCGAAGAGAATGACTTTCCTTCATAAATCGCAAAACTACTGATTACAGTTTTGCCCAACGTTCCTCTAACCAGTTCATAAATTGTACACCTTTGTCGCCTTCATACGCATCAAAGACATCTAAACGCATACGTTTTAGTTTATCCGCAAAGTCTGCCACTGTATGGTCCTTCGGCAAGCTCTTTTTAACTCGAAGGAAAATTTTGTCTGTTCCTTTGATAATATCAAAACGTGCAGGTGATGGCTTCTCTACGTCCTCGCCAAGCGCCACAAGTGCTTCATAGCTGCTAATTGCACCTTGTAGACAGTATCATGCTGCATACGATTTTTTAATAAATCTATGATTTTGTCATGTTGATAAGCCGATAACATTTCGACTGCGCCTAAACGCTCTCGCCAGCTAGACGTATAATTGGCCTGTTTTTTTAATGTTTCATACTGCTCAGGTAATGCTGTTTCAAATTGTTTCAAGTAATTGCACCTCTTTTTTTAACTAGAGAAAAAATGAATTCTTCTTCTGCTTCTCTTATTATACGTTGTCTTGGTGAAAATAGCGAAGAATCGCTGATAAGGATATATATAGAAAATGGAAACTAACTACATTAAGGTGGACCGTATCATAAGTAGGTACTATTCTTTATTGGATTTGCTTTTCTTATTAAACTAAACCAGCTAATAGATTGTCAATAAAAATCTTTTAAATTAATAAACACTTCATGCTATACTAAAAAGCGCAACCCA
>NZ_JBEGDG010000102.1:0-486 GCF_040183165.1 Lysinibacillus zambalensis | reverse complement strand
ACTTCCTTTTCGGTAGTTGATTCCATATCCGTTTCATTAGGTACCTCTACTTCCTTTTCGGTAGTTGCTTCCATTTCCGTTTCATTAGGTTCCTCTACTTCCTTTTCGGTAGTTGCTTCCATTTCCGTTTCAGTAGGTACTTCTACTTCCTTTTCTGTAGTCGCTGAAATTTCGTCGGAGCTTTCAACTTCAATTACAGTCTTTTCTAATGTCGAAACGTTCGTCATTAGAATTGACTCGTGCTACAACATAGTTTTACGATCCTAAAACCTTCTTCACTCACGCGGCGTTGCTCCATCAGGATTTCGCCCATAGTGGAAGATTCCCTACTGCTGCCTCCCGTAGGAGTCTGGGCCGTGGCTCAGTCCCAGTGTGGCCGATCACCCACTCAGGTCGGCTACGCATCGTCGCCTTGGTGAGCCGTTACCTAACCAACTAGCAAATGCGCCGCGGGCCCATCTTATAGCGACAGCCGAAACCGTCATT
>NZ_JBEGDG010000014.1:0-125948 GCF_040183165.1 Lysinibacillus zambalensis | reverse complement strand
CTTTAGGAGTTAAAAGCAATTAACGTGGAGTTCGCACCAATCGCTTGATACGAAGGGTATTCTGTTATAAATTTATGCTACTATACAGGTTTGTATAGGTTTGTCAAAATTTGTTGTAACAGTTTAGTTACCCAAATCGAACCGATAAAAAGTACATAGCTTACATCATGAGCACGAAGCTTTGATGACAGCAATGCCGTCAGGCGCATTGGGTTTTGCACATGGACACGCCATAATGCATCCATATCCTCCACAGTAGTATCTTCAATTAGAGAATAATGCGCTTGACCATTTGCAAAAACAATTGCTTGCACATTAAAAATTTGCGCTGCTAGTAATTGTGCCCCGGATGCTTTCGAAAAATCTCCCTGCACAAGCATAAATTCCTGTGCAGGGAAATTTTCTGAAAGAGAGTGGTATAAAGCCTGTGCTGCTTTTTCATTGTTTGAAAAGTGTATGTAGATGGACCAGCCGTCTTCTGCCAGACTCTGACAAATAGCACGACCAATCTCACCCGATGCACCTAACACGAGGGCAAACTTTTTCACTGTTCGCCCTTCTCTGTAGGTAAAATTTTAAAGACAGTTTGTTGTGATTCACCTTGAATTGAAGAAAATGCTTTTTGCAAATCTTCAATCGTTAGTTCTTCTAGCACAGGTACAACATCGAACAAATTCATCTCATTAAACGAATAACGTGTAAATTGGTTAGCGATGAATTCAATAGAGTTCAGCGCACGTAGGAAGAAACCAATTTTTTTACGTTTCACTCGTTCTAAATCGGCACTTTCAAATTGTGCATATCCTTCATACTTTGCCAATTCTTCTTTAATAGCTTTCTCTAATCCAGCCGGGTCTGCAGAATCCGAGCCAATCATAGCAAAACCAAAGCCGTTTTCTAACGTGAAATCAAATGCATACGTTTCATCAATTAAGTCATTTTCATAGATGCGCTCATAAAATTCAGATGTACGTCCGAAAATAAGTTCAAGTGCAATTTGAACAGATAGCTCATGTTTTAACATATCACGACCAGAAAGATTTGTTTCTTTTGCTTTTAAGCCGATATAAACCTTTGGCTTTTGTACATCCATATGCAACTCACGCTCTTTGATAGCAACATCAGTCGGTTCTTTATCAAAGTAGCGTTGAATTGGTGTTGGTTCCGTGAACTCTTTTTTACCTTGATTGTCACGAATAAACGTCATCATTTCATTAGGGTCTACAGCACCAATAACAAACAATAACATATTGGATGGATGATAGAACGTATTGTAGCACGTATATAAGTGGTCCGCAGTAATGCCATCAATCGTCTCGATTGTACCAGCGATATCAATTTTTACCGGGTGATTATGATACATATTTTCGATCGTACCAAAATACAAGCGCCAATCTGGCTGATCATCGTACATCGTAATTTCCTGACCAATAATACCCTTCTCCTTATTCACTGTTGCTTCTGTAAAGTAAGGCTCTTGCACAAAATTTAATAATGTTTCTGTACTTTTATAAATATTGTCCGTCGAAGAAAATAAATAAGCCGTACGTGTAAATGATGTAAAGGCATTTGCTGAAGCGCCGAATTCACTAAACTTTTGGAATACATCTCCATCTTCTTTTTCAAACATTTTATGCTCTAAAAAGTGAGCAATGCCATCTGGAACTGTAATGCTTTCCGTTTCACCAAGCGGCACAAATGCACGATCAACAGAACCGTACTTAGTTGTGAACGTCACATATGTTTTGGAATAGCCTTTTTTCGGTAAAATATAGACATCTAAGCCATTCTCTAATTTTTCATAATACAATGTTTCATCTAATTGTTTGAATTCAATTGTCTTCATTGTGCGGCTTGCTCCTTCCCACATAAGAAATAGACCGCTTCTAGCTGAATTTGCTTCGCCATTTCAACGATATCTTCTCTCGTTACAGCTTTCCATTTATTTGCCCAAGCTTCAACAGAGAACTCCTCGGGTAAATCTTTATATTGGTCAAAAATTTCTATTTGTCCTCGGGCAGAATCCAATGACTCTTTTAGCTGATTCGTAAGCATTGCCTTTGTTTGCTCTAATTCCAAATCAGTAATATCGCCTGCTTGCATAACAGCAATTTGTTCTTTAATTAGTGATAGTGCTTTTTCTTCATTTTTTGGTTCAATCCCAGATACAACAAAGACTAAGCCATAATGTGATGCAAAGGAGCTAGACGCATAGTAAGCTAAACTTTCCTTTTCACGAACATTCATAAATAATTTGGCATGAGGATAGCCACCGAATACGCCGTTAAAGATTTGCATTTTAGCAAAATCAGGATCACCAAATCGTACTGGTGTACTAAAACCAATATGCAGCTTTCCTTGCTTCATATCTTGTTGCTCACGTACATAATCATTTTGTGGATGCTGTTGCGGAAGCACAGCAGGAACTTCTTCAGGTGTACGATCATTAAACGGTAGTGCTTTTTTCAGCTGTTCCACGATTTCGTCTTCATTAATATCACCCGCGACATAAATATCTATTTTATCGTTAGCAAGCATCGATTGATATGCTTCAAACAATGACGCAGGGGTAATTTTTTGAATGTCCTCAACAGTTCCATTAGCAGAAATAGAGGCCGGTTCATTCGGACGTAAAATCTGTTGAATACGTTGCTGCGCAAATCGAGATTTATCGTCAAAAATAGACTCGATACGTTGAATGACCGTTTTCTTTTCACGCTCTACTATCGATTCTTTAAATACACCGTTTTCTATATTCGGTTCAAAGATTGCTGTGTGCAATAAACCAAGTACCTCGTTTAAAACACTTGTATTTGCCAAATAATGATCGTTAACGGATTCTACATTCATCAGTACTGTATGCTCATTACCACGTTTAGATGTATCAAAATAAAGCACTGTGCCATACAAGTCATCCAAGAAACCTCGGAATGCAGCTGTTGTCTTATATTTAGCATTGCTGTGTTGCAACACATTTGTTAACACTGTGCGTTCAGACGCATTAGTAGCCGTTAATGCTCTTCTCCATTTAATTGAAAAATTTACGGTTTTAAATTGGGTCGTTTGTCGGATATGCAAATTGACACCTTTTGCAAAAGGGATTGTTTTAAACATATATAGAACCCTCCTTATCTTTCTTAATATAACAAAGTACTACACATACTATACATGTCTATTGTCTATAATTGCAAAAAGAATCCAAAGTATGTATACGGAAAGAGTGAAATTTCATTTGGTTACTTGATGAACCTGTTCATACTAGCAAATAAAGATCAACCTTCAACCATTATTTTCCCAAACACTTGCGCTATGCACAAGGAAAAAGACTGAGCATTTTCGCCCAGTCTTTGTTGTAAACAATTGTTTCTTTAGCGTTTCCCCTTAATATAAGGTTGACCACTGGCTTTTGGTGCATTTGCTTTACCGATAAATCCTGCTAATGCAAGGATTGTTAATACATACGGTAAAATTTGCAAGTATACAGCAGGAATGTCTTGAACGTAAGGAATTGTGCTTCCTGCAACACTTAACGTTTGTGCTACTCCAAAGAATAAAGCTGCACCTAATGCACCGATCGGATGCCATTTCCCAAAAATCATTGCAGCAATGGCCATAAAGCCTTGACCAGCAATTGTTGCATGTGAGAAATCGCTTGTAATTGATTGCGCATACACTGCACCACCAAGACCACCTAACGCCCCTGAGATGACAACAGCAATATAGCGCATTCTATTAACATTTACGCCCATCGTATCTGCAGCCATTGGATGTTCACCGACAGCGCGTAAACGTAAACCGAATGGCGTTTTATAAATAATAAACCATGCGCCGATAGCTACTGCAAAAGCTAAAATTGACGTACTATAGACATCACGGAATAATAATGGACCAAGGAACGGAATATCCTCTAACAAAGGAATTTCAAAACGAGTTATTGGGTGGGTAATCATATCAGTTTGCCCTTTACCATAAATCATTTTTACTAAGAATACAGTTACTGCTAAACCTAATAAATTAATAGCAACCCCTGATACCGTTTGATCGGCACGGAAGGAAATCGAAGCAACTGCATGGAATAGAGAGAAGATTCCCCCAGCAATGACAGCTGCCAGCATAGCTACCCAAATTGTTGCTGCACCAAATGTTGAAGCAAATTCTAAATTGACATAAATACCAACAAATGCACCAACAACCATTAAACCTTCTAATCCGATATTGACAACACCAGATCGTTCAGAGAATACACCACCGATTGCCGTAAAAATTAAAGGTGTTGCGAAGAAAATTGCAGAAGGGATGATGAAATATAACATTTCTAAAAAGCTCATGTTATTGTCCCTCCTTTTTTTTGCTCAACTTTTGTAATGCTACTCGAATAATATAACCTGATGCTACGAAGAAAATAATTAACGCAATAATAATAGATACGATTTCCTCGGGAATACCCGCAGCATTTGGCATATTTAGTGCTCCGTATTTAAGTGAACCGAATAATGAAGCCCCGAATACAACCCCTAGTGGCGTATTAGCACCAAGTAAGGCAACGGCGATACCATCGAAACCTATACCTGTAAAGCCTGGTTTAATAGAAGCGTTTTGGAAAGTACCTAATGCCTCCATAGCACCTCCAAGACCCGCAAACATACCTGAAATCGTCATAGCTAAAATAATGTTTTTGTTGACGCTCATACCTGCATAATCTGCAGCATGTTTATTAAAGCCTACCGCTTTAAGCTCATATCCACGTGTTGTTTTTTCTAAAATGAACCACATAACCATGACCATTAACAGTGCAACAATGATGCCATAGTGAAGACTTGAATTGTCTGTTAGCTCTCTTAAAAACGGAGAACGTAAAGAAGCTGATTCATGAACGCGTTCTGTTTTAAAGCCACCGTCAGACAATTTTTTAATCACTGCATTCGCAATATAAAGCGCAGTGTAGTTTAACATAATTGTCGCTATAACTTCGTGAACTTTAAATTTCGCTTTTAAGAAACCTGCAATAAAGGCCCAAAATGCACCTGCAGCTGCTGCCGCAAGTAATGCTAATGGTAAGTGAATAATTTTAGGTAGATCAAACGCATAGCCTACCCAAGCTGCTGCTAGCCAACCTAAAATTAACTGACCTTCTACACCAATATTAAATAAACCTGTACGGAAAGCAAATGCTACCGCTAGACCCGCCAATAAATACGGTGTTATTTGACGGATTGTGTTCCCAATAGAATATGAATCTCCAAAAATACCTGTCCAAAGTGCGATATAACCTTGTACTGGGTCATAACCGCTAACTACCATCACGATAGCCCCAACAATTAAACCGATAATGATAGAGATGATAGGAACGAGAATATTAATGACACGATTTGACATTAGTCATTCCCCTCCTTCGTACCATTCTTTTTATTTTCACTTTTTTGTCCTGCCATTAATAGACCTAGCTCTTGTTCTGTCGTTTCTGTTGGATTTAATTCATCAACAATTTGACCGTCATAAATAACAGCAATTCGGTCTGAAACATTCATGACTTCATCTAATTCAAATGAAATTAACAGTACCGCTTTTCCTTTATCACGTTGCTCGATCAAGCGAGAGTGAATAAACTCAATTGCCCCTACGTCAAGACCACGTGTTGGTAGTGCAGCAATCAATAAGTCTGGATTACGATCAACTTCACGACCGATAATCGCTTTTTGTTGGTTACCACCTGAAAGGGCACGTGCTGGTGTCATTTCACCATTCCCTGTACGCACATCATATTCTTCAATGATTTGGCGTGCTTTTTCAGACACTTTCTTATAGTCCATAACAAAGCCCTTAGCGATTGGAGACTGATAATATGTTTGTAGTGCGATATTATGACCTATTGGGAAATCTAAGACTAAACCATGCTTATGGCGATCTTGTGGAATATGCCCAACGCCTTCCTCAGTAATTTTCCGAGGCTTCATATTTGTAATATCTTTGCCATTTAATTTAACAGTACCACTCTTTATTTTACGTAGACCAGTAATGGCTTCGATTAACTCAGACTGTCCGTTACCATCGATACCTGCAATACCAACAATTTCACCTTTACGTACTTTTAAGTTTAAGCTTTTAACCTTATCGATATTACGGTAGTCTGTAACAACCAAATTATCGATTGAAAGTACTTCATCAGTTGGGTTTGCCTCTGTTTTTTCGGTTTTAAATTCGACTTGGCGACCAACCATCATTTCAGCTAATTGGTTAGGATTTGTTTCAGCAGTGCTAACCGTTCCAATCCCTTCACCTTTGCGAATAATTGTCACACGATCAGAGACTTCCATAATTTCTTTTAGTTTATGGGTAATTAGAATAATAGATTTGCCCTCTGCAATTAAGCGACGCATTATTTGAATAAGCTCTGTAATCTCCTGTGGTGTTAAAGATGCAGTTGGTTCATCAAAAATTAAAATTTCTGCACCGCGGTATAGTGTTTTTAAAATTTCAACACGCTGTTGCATCCCCACAGTAATATCTTCGATTTTGGCATATGGATCAACATCTAAGCCATATTTTTCAGAAAGTGCTTGTACTTTCTTCGCCGCATCTTTAATGTTAACAATACCCATTTTCGTTGGTTCAGAACCTAAAATAATGTTCTCTGTTACTGTGAAATTTTCCACTAACATAAAATGTTGATGAACCATACCAATCCCTAAATCATTGGCCACATTCGGGTTTGTAATTTTAACAGCTTTCCCACGAACTCGAATTTCGCCACCCTCTGGTTGATACAAACCAAAAAGGACGTTCATTAAAGTCGATTTACCTGCACCATTTTCGCCTAGCAGTGCATGGATTTCGCCTTTTTTCAGCTGGAGGGTGATGTTATTATTCGCCACGAAATTACCGAACTCTTTTCGGATTCCTAGCATTTCAATCACATATTCCAATTTTGTCACTCCCTTAATAGGCACTTTTATCAATTTCGCCTTGACGTAATTGTGGCTGTCGCCACAGAAAACATTGTTCACCGCTTAAAACTAATGCAAATACTTACCATAATCCCTGGTGCTCAGCGTTTATCACATCGCACAACAATGAATTCAGCCAGAGATTAACTCTTCGTTCATTGGGCATTATGTACCCTATTCACAAAAAATCTATGCCTATCTTGTCCCACTAAATAGAGGTAGATAGTCTTCTAAATGAAGATAAATTAATACAGGAAAGGTCATCGTTAGAAACCTTTCTTCTATTAACTTGTTACCATCATTACTATTCTTGCGATAAGCTCATATAAAATTCTACCTCTACGATAATGACCAGTATAGTTAAATAGAATGTTATGAATAGTCAAAATATAACGATAGATTGAAAAATCATCATAAGGGCCTTCATAAAAAGTCCCTTATGATGATCAAAGGTGAATTATTTTTTCACTTTTTCTGGAACTTTAATTTCACCCTTAGCAATTTTTTCTTTATATTCTTCAATAACCTTTAGTACATCTTCTGGGATTGCGCCACGAGAATCCGCAAGCTTCACGCCGTCTTCAGCTAAACCATAAGTAAGCGTTTCGCCACCTGGGAATTCACCTTTTTTCGCTTTATTAGAAATATCTACAACTGCTGTGTTTACACCTTTTAACATAGAAGTTAAAGTAACATTAGTTTTACCGTCTACTTTACCTTCTTCATATTGGTCAGCGTCTACTCCGATTACCCAAATGTTTGCATTAGGATCTTTTTTCTTACGTTCTTTTGCCTCAGAGAATACACCGTTACCAGTAGCACCAGCAGCGTGGAAGATTACATCTACACCTGAAGAGTACATGCTGTTTGCAGTAACTTTACCAAGGTCAGCTTTATCGAATGCAGCAGTATATTTTGATGTGATTTCGATATCTGGATTTACAGCTTTTGCACCTTCAAAAAATCCAGCTTCGAAGCGGTTGATAACTGGAATATCTACGCCACCTACGAAACCGATTTTACCCGATTTAGACATTTTCGCTGCAGCTACACCAGCTAAGAAAGCACCTTCTTGCTCTTTGAACAATACTGATACTACATTGTCCGCTTTTACTTCAGCGTCAATGATTGCAAAATGGTTATCTGGATTTTCTTCAGCGATTGCAGAAATAGAATCTTCCATCATGAAACCAATACCATAGATTAAGTTAAAGTCACGACGTAATAACGCGTTTAAATTTGAATCATAGTCTGCATCTGATTTTGATTGTAAGTAGTCGAAGCCGCCATCACCTTTTTTTAGGTTATGTTCTTTACCGAAAGCTTGAACGCCTTCCCAAGCAGATTGGTTGAATGATTTATCATCAACGCCACCTACGTCAGTTACCATTGCTACTGAGAACGCATCTTCTTGGTTGCTTTCGCCTGATGAAGCGTTTTCATTTTCATTTTTAGTTTTTTCTTCCTCTTTCGTACCACATGCACCTAAGATTGCACTTGCAGCTAAAACTGATGATAATACTAAGCCAAATTTACGTTTTTTCATTTGATTAACCCCCCAAAGGTATTGTAATTAGCAGGAAAAAATTAGAAATGTTCTACACCCGTTTACGAACTACATGGAAGCTGAATTTATCAGCTCGGAAATAATTTTTTGAATACAGCACTACTTGATCATGATCATCGTAATGTAACTGCTTTAATACTAAAAGAGCTGTTTCACGTCCGCAATTTAAAATCGGTGAAGCTTGCTCATGATACCCGATAGGATCAATATATGTAACCGCATAGGCAACATGAATTTTACCGGATTGTTCAAGTGCAGAGAAAAGTGAAACTTCTTTTTTTTCTACAAAGTCAGTTGGCAGGAAGCTTGCTGGTAATCTGTCTATGCAATAAACTACCGGCTCACCATCCGCTGTTCTGACACGTTCAATTGTGAGTATTTTATCCTCGCCATCACACTGGAAGCGTTTTAAATCTTCCTCAGCAGGTATGCTTTCCGTCGCCTTTAAAAAGCGGGAACCGGGTTCCATACCCGCTGCCTCGATCATGGAAGAAATGCTCGATAAATGCTCGATGCCTGATGTAAACAACGGCTTAGGGTTTACAAATGTGCCCACCCCATGTCGACGCACAATCACATTTTCCTCTTCCAACAGTCGTAGCGCTTCTCTAAGCGTTGCTCGACTGACTCCTAGTGATTTCGATAATTCAAATTCTGAAGGCAGTTTTTCATTTTCTTTAAAAACGCCTTTTTCAATGTCAGACTTTAAACGATCAATTACTTGAAGATAGAGATGACGATGATCTGCTTTTATAGTCACATATATCACCACCAAAATCAGAGATCAGACATCTGATGTACAACATTCCTACTAATCGTTCATAAATATAACATTTTTATAGACTGAAAGCAATTACACTTAATGTAATTGCTTTCGAATTTTTAAATGAATTTGGGCCTACTCGATGTATACAACATTGTTCAATTTTCAAATTTTATTTTGGTACTAATTATCGTATTGATGAATGAGCACTTGTCGAGGTTTACTACCCTCTGAAGGCCCGACAATACCGCGTTGTTCCATTTGATCGACAATGCGAGCAGCTCTCGAATAACCGATACGGAAGCGGCGTTGCAACATCGAAACAGAAGCCGTCTGCATACTAACAACTAACTGTACAGCCTCATCAAATAATTCATCCGTTTCCTCTAAAATTGTCTCTTCTTCGGTCGGAATCATTTCCTCCTGATATTGCGCCTTTTGCTGTTCTATAACAAAGTTAACAACTGACTCAACTTCTTGATCTGATAAAAAAGCACCTTGCACACGTTTTGGTTTAGATGCACCCGCTGGTAAAAACAGCATATCTCCTCGACCGAGTAAACGCTCGGCTCCACCCATATCTAAAATCGTTCTAGAATCGATTGCAGACGACACTGCAAAGGCAATGCGCGAAGGAATATTTGCTTTAATAACACCTGTCAACACATCTACACTTGGTCGTTGAGTTGCAATTATTAAATGAATCCCCGCTGCACGTGCCATTTGTGCTAAACGTGTAATAGAATCCTCTACATCACTTGAGGCAACCATCATTAAGTCTGCTAACTCATCTACAATTACTACAATATAAGGTAATTTAGGATGTTTTTCATCTGTTTGCTCATTTACTTTTTGTACATGACTATTGTAACCTTCGATATTACGGGTACCTGTATGTGAAAATAGATCGTAGCGGCGTTCCATTTCTGCCACAACTTTCTTCAACGCCTGAGACGCTTTACGTGCATCCGTAACAACTGGTGCCAGTAGATGTGGAATACCATTATAAACATTTAACTCCACCATTTTCGGGTCAATCATCATCAGCTTAACCTCATGTGGTTTTGTACGCATTAGGATTGATACGACAATACCATTTATACACACACTTTTCCCACTACCTGTCGAACCCGCAACAAGTAAATGTGGCATTTTATTGAGCTCAGCAAGTACTGCTTGTCCCGTAATATCACGACCAAATGCAACCTGCAATAATGCTTCTGGCTTTACGCCGTCCTTAGTCTCTAACACTTCCCGGAGTGTAACAATAGCTACCTCACTATTTGGTACTTCAATGCCAATCGCTGACTTCCCAGGAATAGGTGCTTCCATACGAATATCCTTCGCAGCAAGTGCTAAAGCAAGGTCATCCTGTAAGTTTACAATTTTACTTACTTTCACACCTACGTCTGGTAATATTTCGTACTTTGTTACAGCCGGACCTAAATGAACCTGTGTAACTTTTGCCTTTACCCCAAAGCTTTGCAACGTTTGCTCTAGCTTTTTCGCATTTGCCTGTATGACCGAATATTCGCCACTTTGGTCATGTTGTGGCGGTAATTGTAATAAATTATAAGACGGAAGTTGGTAGTCTGCATTCTCCACAGCATCTGCACCTTCAATATGAACATCATCAATAATCTCACCATGTTCAATGTCTTCATTTTCGGCCATTGCAAATGACTCTCGTTCATGAGACACATTTTGAGTAAAAGCAGAGATGATTGGTTCATGAGAAATCTCTTCTTCTTGTACTTCAGGCTCCTGATCAACGGCCGCAATTTCATCCTTGCTTTCTACTTTTGAACGGCGATTAGAAGGTTTTTTCGGCATATTCTTTTTCTTATCACGATGTTTCTTCTGCCACTTGCCAAAAAGGTCGGGCATTTTTTTCGCTAAATATGGAACAAGTGCCTTTCCTGTTACTAAAATTAATCCGATAAAGAAAATAACCCATGCAACGACTTTCGCACCTGCCGCCTCAAATAAAACATGTAGAGCACTAAATAACAGTGCACCCACCATTCCGCCACCAAGCGTATTACTTCGATTGATGATACCCTCAGAATTAATTAAAATTCGCCAAGATTCTCGCAATACAGAGTCTGATAATAATCCACCAGATTTTGATAATTGTTCAAATAAAATGCCATGACTAAAAATTGTTAAACTCATAACAATTAGGAGCATACCTAATATGACACGATCATAAATGCTTATTTTTTTACGCCCAATCATCAGTAACACCGCAACGAAAATAAGCATAAAAGGCACAGCAAAATGTAAATTCCCAAAAAGGAACATCGCAATTGTTTGTAAAACTCGGCCAATCATGCCATATTCAAAAATCATAATAACCGCAAATGCAATTAAGATAAGACCTAAAATTTCATACATAAGCGGATGCATTTCTTTTTTCTCTGTCGTCGCTTTTCCTTTCGTGACTTTTCTTTTTTTACTAGTCGCCATCTATTTCACCTTCTTTTGCAATCCATTCTTTAATATGTAGCAAATAATAACATGTAGAACTTGATTATTTCAAAAAAAAGAATCTTCACCATAACGTGGGGGTGATTTCCGTTCCGGCTGGGCGCTTTGTTGCTGCCGCTTCGCTTTCGCACAGTTAAAACATTTGTTGCTGCCGCTTCGCTTTCGCACAGTTAAAACATTTGTTGCTGTCGCTTCGCTTTCGCACAGTTAAACCATTTGTTGCTGCCGCTTCGCTTTCACACAGTTAAAACATTTGTTGCTGTCGCTTCGCTTTCGCGCAGTTAAAACATTTGCCGCCGACGCTTCGCTTTCGCGCAGTTAAAACATTTGTTGCTGACGCTTCGCTTTCGCACAGTTAAAACATTTGTTGCTGCCGCTTCGCTTTCGCGCAGAGAAGAGATTCCTGAGGGCGCCCGATGAACCGCTAATCCCCAAGGAGTTGCCCTATCGTAACGAAGATCAACTTATTATAAATGGCATATATTATAACAAACATCATCTCAAACTTTCTGGATTGAGGAAAAAAAGGATTTTCCACCGTTTACATTCGGTTAGAAAATCCTTTTTCAATCAACGATGATCTTTCATTTTTAATATTCCATAATGATTGGGATAATCATTGGGCGGCGCTTCGTTTTTTGGAATAAATACGTATTCAGTGTATCTCGAATTTCTTGTTTAATGTTTGTCCATTCAAAAGTATCTTTACCAACGTATTTTTCAATAACATTTTTAGCAATATCAGAAGCTTCCACCATTAATTCTTCTGATTCGCGTACATATACGAAACCACGCGATAAAATTTCTGGACCCGATGCAATTTTCTTTTGAGCACGGTTTAATGTAACGACAACAATGAAAATACCATCCTGCGATAATAACTTACGATCGCGAAGTACTATGTTCCCTACATCACCTACACCGATACCGTCTATTAAAACATTACCAGCTTGTACACGGCCACTCATTCGCATTTTACCATTTTTATATTCTACAATATCCCCTTTATCGGCGATAAAAATTTGCGATTTTTGCATACCTAGCTGTTGAGCAAGCTTAGAGTGAGCAATAAGCATGCGATACTCACCTTGCACAGGGATAAAATATTTTGGTTGCATTAAGTTTAGCATTAACTTTAAATCTTCTTGGCTACCGTGACCCGATACATGTACATTTTTGCTAGATGTGAGAATTTCAGCACCTGCTTTTGCGATCGAGTTCATTGTATTAGCCATCTGTACTTCCATACTAGGAGACGGTGTAAATGTAATTAATACTGTATCGTTCTTTTTAATTTTAATGTCTCGGTGATGTTTGCGAACAATTTTCTCTAATGCATCAAGTGGCTCCCCTTTATTACCTGTAGCGATAATAATAATCTCATCATCTTGATACTTTTGCATTTCTGAGATAGGGATGATTGTATCTTCTTCTACTGTTAAGTAACCTAGATTTGCACCTAAATCCACAGCTTTTTCTAAAGGTTTCCCTACAATAACTACTTTACGGAACGACTTTTGAGCTTGTGTTAATACTTGCTGTATACGAATAAAATTCGATGCATAAACAGCAACTAAAATACGACCTGGTGCTGAATGGAATGTTTTTGATAATTGCTCTTCAATCACAATCTCAGATGTCGTATAACCTGGTCGCTCAGCTTCACTCGACTCAGATAGCAGCATAAATACGCCTTCTTCTCCTAGCTGAGCCATTTTTGCTAAATCAGGCTTAAACTTACCTGTCGCGGATTGATCGAATTTAAACTCACCTGTATGAACAATTGCTCCTTCAGATGTATGGAACACTACCCCTAACGAATCGGGAATACTATGTGTTGTATGGAAGAATGTCACATACGTTGAGTTAAAATTCATACGACTACGGTTCGTAACCTCAAAGAATTTCACCTGATGTGGTGCAGGCAATTCCTTTAAATGTTCCTTTGCAAGTGCAATTGTTAATTTTGATCCGTACACTGGCGCTTTCACTTTTTGTAATACATAAGCAATTGAGCCAATTGCGTCTTCATGACCATGTGTTAAGAAAATCCCTTTCACACGCTCTTTATTTTCTTCTAAATACGTAATATCTGGAATTACGATATCAATGCCCAACATTTCGTCTTCTGGGAACATCAATCCGCTATCCACTACAAATAGCTCTTCGTCGATTTCTACTACGTACATTGCTTTTCCAATTTCGCCAACGCCACCAAGTGGGATGATGCGAATTAATTCATTTTTCTTTTTTGTCAATTTATTTCCTCCTAAAAAATATCCCGAACAGCAACCACTTAAGATTTATTATAAGGTTTGCAAAGCTTTTGCACAAATTAAAAATGCAGCTTTCATGATAGAAACAGAAATTTATTGCTAATTTTATTTCTAATAGATGGAAAGTAGGCGGAGGATGTAGCATTGTAAAGGGTTTAATTTTATAAAAAAAAAAGCGAAGCGAGCTTTTGGAGATTGGGATATAGTGCAGTTAAAGCCATTTTCAGTAATGTTTTTTCTTCTTCCATTTAAATAAAATCGATGATTAAAAGATAAAAACAATTTACTATAAAAATAGATCTAAATACCTTGATAGATTCTAGATTCCTACCTGAGAGAATATCAGTCATCCCTGAGCAGTTATCCTCATTGGGACGCTACTCTATATTTTTTCGGGAAAGTGTCTCACCTGTCTACGAAATATCCAAAGAAAAAAGACCGTAAACAAACTAAAAAAATTCGAGTTTGTCTACGGTCTGAGGATTTACTATTTAGCTTTAATTACAAATTAACTAAAGGTACTTACTTCTCTAAAGCTTCTCGCTTTTTCTTGATACGTATCCCAAATTCGGTCAAAGTTTGCTTTTTCTTCTTCTGTCATTTCCATCATTGGTAAACGAACATTAAGTGTATCAAAGCCTAATTTGGTCATCGCGTATTTTACAGGCGATGGGTTTGGCTGTGCGAACAGCGCACGTACAAGTGGTAATAATGCTCGGTGAATTTTGGCTGCTAGCTCGTGATTTCCTTCTTCAAACGCTTTAATCATTAATTGCATATCATTCCCTACAACATGGGCAGCAACTGAAATAATTCCTGCTCCACCGATTGCTAGTAGTGGGAGTGTTAAACCATCATCACCACTATACACTAAGAAATTATCATCTGAATCAACATTCTCAATAATATCGCCCATTTGATCTAAATTGCCACTCGCTTCTTTTATCCAGGCAATATTAGAAATTTTACTTAAAGCAACAGAAGTTTCATAGGCAACATTGACGCCTGTACGTCCTGGCACGTTATAAAGCATGACAGGTAAACTTGTTTCTTTTGCAATTGTTTCAAAATGCGCGAAAATACCGCGTTGATTTGGCTTATTATAATATGGTGCTACAAGCATGATACCATCTGCGCCATTTTCTTCAGCCTTGTGCGTCATTGCTATAGAGTAAGCCGTTTCGTTATCTCCTGTACCCGCAATAACCGGTACACGACCTGCCACTTTCTCTACTGTAAAACGTACAACTTCAATTTTTTCTTCTGTGGACATAGTTGGGTTTTCAGAGGTTGTGCCACATGCGACAATACAATCTGTACCATTATCAATCAAATGATTAATAATACGTTCTAGTTCTGGATAATTAATCGTGCCATCTTCTTTGAACGGCGTAATCATCGCCGTTCCAATTCGACCTAAATTCATCCTTACACCCCTCTTATAGTAAGTTATCCTCTAGCATTGCTTCAGCAATTTGAATAGAGTTTAATGCCGCGCCTTTCAAAAGATTGTCAGAAACGATCCATAAGTGGAATCCTTTTTTATTGTCTAAATCTTGACGGATACGCCCTACAAAAGTAGCGTCTTCCCCTTCTGCATAAATAGGCATTGGGTAAGTTTGTGTTGCGATATCATCTTGTAATACGACACCAGGCGCATTGCGTAATACTTCAAAAATTCCCTGTATTGTTGCTTCTTTTTCTACTTCAAGATAAACAGATTCAGAGTGTCCCGAAACGACTGGCACGCGAACGCAAGTTGCGGCTACTTTTAACTCTGGTGCATGCATAATTTTCTTCGTTTCATTAATCATTTTCATTTCTTCGTATGTAAAGCCATTGTCTGTAAATTTATCAATTTGTGGAATGACATTACGAGCGATTGGATAATGACGTTTGTCGCTATCAGAAGGTAAAATATTTGCTTCTACATCCTTACCTGCATCCCAATTTGCACTTTGTGCCTTTAATTCCTGAATAGCAGAAACACCTGCACCTGAAACTGCTTGATATGTTGATACAATAATTTTTGTTAAGCCAAATGCTTGACGGATAGGTTCAAGTGCAGCCATCATTTGAATCGTAGAGCAGTTTGGATTTGCAATAATCCCTTTATGCTTAGCAAGATCACCTCGATTTACTTCTGGAACAACTAATGGTACGTCTGGATCCATGCGGAAATGACTCGTGTTATCGATCACTACTGCACCGCGTTTTGCCGCTTCTGGCGCTAGCACTGCTGATACCGAACCACCAGCTGAGAATAAAGCGACATTGACGCCATCAAAAGCTTCAGGTGTCGCTTCTTCAATTGTATATGTCTTCCCATTAAATTCGATTGGTTTTCCTGCTGAACGTGCTGAAGCTAAAAACTTTATATCTCCGATTGGAAAATTCCGTTTAATCAGTTGTTCCATCATTTTTGTGCCTACTGCTCCTGTTGCTCCAACTACCGCAACTGTTAACTGCTTTGTCATCTGTCATCTCTCCTTGAATCCAAGTTACATAATGTGTGCTATTGTATCACAAAAATACTGAAAATTGTGTGTAATTTGAGAATTATTTTAAATATTGTACCAACAGTGGCTGTAATTGCTTTTTCTCAGTAATCGCTTCATAAACAGTTTCGACCATTTGATCAAAATCAGCAATCAAGGAATTTGGTTTTGAATGTGGTGAGTCCTGCCCAAATGGAATAAAATAAATATTTTTAGCATTTAACAGCCTCATAATATTTATACCATTTAAGCCAAGTGCATCATTCGTTGATATACCTAGAACAACAGGCGAACCGTTACGCAATGTTGCCTTCGCAGCCATCAATACAGGACTGTCTGTTGCTGCATTTGCAAATTTACTAATACTATTTCCAGTCATCGGAGCTATAACCATCGCATCCAATGGATTGGATGGCCCAAATGGTTCTGCCTCTTTAATAGAAGAAACAACCTTTTCTCCCGTTAATTCCTCTATTTTGGCAATCCACTCCTCGCCAGTGCCAAAACGCGTAGCCGCATGTAAAACGGAGTGTGTAATGATTGGAACAACTGTTGCTCCTGCATCTATAAAGTTTTGGATTTTAGGTACTACGTCCGCATACGTACAGTGGGAGGCCGTAATACCTAAACCAATTCGTTTCCCCGTTAGCAATTTTCTTCCTCCTCTATTGCCTTGCACAATATTGTCGCAGCATCATGCGCAAAGTATTTCCCAGGTAATGATGGCAATAGCACATACGTTTGTAATTGTTCAACGTCTATATCTAAACAACCAGGCTCCGAAGCCAAATCATATAGTACAGCTGGGACATGATCTTGGAATGATTCAGTAATCCACTTAGCAGGAATCGTATTGACAAAAATCCCATCATTAATTGACCATTGGCGGTCATCTAAATCCGTAGCTTTATAACCATATGCCTTTGCTTCACTCACTTGTACAACTGAACGCGCTACTATATGGACATTAGCGCCCATCTTGACGAGTAAAGATGCGAGCATTTTGGCAGTGCGCCCAAATCCTGCGATAGTAAAGTTTTGTCCGTAAATACATTTTTGCTCGAGTCCATAAAACGTGGCGATAAATCCCTCTGCTGTTAATCTTGCATTTTGCCAAATAAATGATTCTTGTTGTAAATAGCAATTTGTTTCATTTTTCTCAAGCAATTGCTTCCAATGCATCGTTAAACGCCCTGTATAAAACTTAACTTGAGATATCCCATAAAGCTGTTCCACTTCAATTTTTAGTGGAAGAATAGGAAGAATAATTCTATTTGGTTGGAATTCTAATACAAGCTTATTTAACTCTTCATTCCAAACTGATGTTCTTTTATAAAATACAGTTCTCGATGGGCTTCTTAGCATGGTAGCTAATTCCTTTAACCTTAGATCCTCACCGATAACAAGCCATTTTTCATTTTCCAAAAGCTCACCTCACTGTAAAAATTCTGACTGTACTGTCGTTGTTTTGTTAAATAAAATTCGATCTTCGCCTATTAGTATAATTTCGTGCCAAGGTATCATTTCACTTACTTTCACTTTCTTTTTCTGAAATGGCAATTTATCTTTCACAATTTCAAAACCATGAATTTTTCCTGTTTGCACATCTAATAAACATTCCGTATGTGCCAATATGCCAAAGTGTACGCCACCCTCAACTTGAATTAACTCTTTATCCACCATCTCTGATAGTAGCATGCCTCATCTCCCTCCTTGAACCGTTACCCCAATATATGCCGAGTTTTTGCAATTCGTGACCCTTACCCAAAGTCTGAAATGTGTATTTACTAGCACATTTGTAAATAGTGTATATATACAAATATGTGAAGTGAGGAAGTTGTGCAAATCCATTTGAGCAACACAAGTGTTTTACCATTTTAAGGGAGTGTACTAACTAAAAAATTAATGGCAGGTGACACACTACCATCTATTAGTGCACTTGCTTTTCGCGATATGACAAAGTGGTGGGCTTATGTTGTTTTAAGCGAGGTGGATTTATCGAATCGGTAACTGGAAAAGGAAGCTTTGTTACAGAAAGAAATCAAGATTTTCTACGCGAGGAATTATTGCGTCATTTTTAAAAGTATATGCAGCAAGCGGTTAACGGTCTTAACTGCTGGCTAACAAAAGAGGAAGTACAGGAGTTATTTTCATTATGAATACTATGAAACTCATGCTTTACATTAAGGCATGAATGGTTTTCTCTTAATTCAGTACCGAGGTTATCATTGTTTTTACTGGACCTAGGAGTCGACTGCGAAATTTTGCTATTCGGCAAGGATGTTGTCGAACATGAAATATCGATTAAAAACGACATCGGTGTAGTTTTTGACGATTTTCATATACTTGAAACGCTCAATGCGACGTAACTCGACAAGACTATGGAAAAAGGTTTTAAAATACGGGATAGTGATTGGCACTATTTAAAGGAAGTAATGAGGAAGTAAGCAAAATACCAGAGGTACTAGTTCATAAAAATAAAGTATCCAATGAAAAGGCTTCGATTCATTTTTGTTCAGTTTTATATCCATCATCTAGACGAGCAAAAAGGGGGCGTCATTTTCATGATTAGCAAGAGAAGTTTTTTAAAGAATAAAAAAATAGGTTGCCGTAGAGGGGCGACCTATTTTTTATCAATTACTACATGGACTAACGTATCGTTCGCTATATCAATTATAAATGCCTTACCGAAGCCTACTACATAGCGGCCTTCCAATGGTGTGAGCTCAAATAGTGAGAAATCAAGTGTACGTAACAGCTCCATCATTTTAGCATTAAACAATTTATTAAATGCTGCAAATACATCCTCATGTCCTTCATTGCCTAATTCCTTTGGTTTACATTGCCAACGTGCTCGTTCTGCTGCAAATGGATTTGGTGTCACTGCCTCATCTGCCACGCAAAGTACATCTACAAGTTGAGCCTGCTCCATGAGTTGGAAATGCTCTGCGATACGACTAATATAGACGTAAAATTTACCATTCAAACGCACAAATGGGGTAGTGCTACTAAAAGGTTTCCCTTCTCGATCCACAAGACTTAACACACAACTTTTCTTTCCTTCAATAAATGTTTCATAGCCTTGCTTTACTTGCTCAATATCCATTTCTTTTTGCATCTTACTTCCTCCTATGCCTTGACAGTACTTTTTAATTGAATCCGCGGAGCACTATCCCATGATACATATTGAATTTCTGCATCCATTCGGTATATTTGCTGAATCATCTGTTCGGTCATTACCTCTTCAGGCGTGCCAACTTGGGCGCGTTGACCATCCTTTACAACTACGATTTTATCACTATAGCTAGATGCTTGATTTAAATCATGAAGCACCATCACAATCGTCATCCCCATTTCATGATTAAGCTCTCTCACTAATTCTAGAACTTCATGCTGATGTGCGATATCTAGGTATGTCGTTGGTTCATCCAACAATAAAATTTGTGGCCGCTGCGCCAAAGCCATTGCTATCCAAGCTCGCTGTGATTCACCACCCGATAAAGCTGCAATAGGCTTTTCTCTGTAATGTGTGAGATGTGTTTTCTCAAGAGCCCAATCAATAATAGCCTCATCCTCTGCATTTAAACGCTCAAACCATTTTTTATGTGGATATCGTCCGTATGCCACTAGGTTTTTAACAGATATATCAGTTGGAGCCTGATTTTTTTGACTCAACATGCACATTTTTCTTGCTATGTCTTTGGAAGAGAGTCGACGAATATTTTCTCCATCAAAGATAATGGTTCCTTCATTATAAGGCTGCATACGTGCAATAGCTTTTAAAATAGTAGATTTTCCGGAGCCATTGGGTCCAATAATGGATAGGACCTCACCTTTTCCAACTTCAAAAGAAAAATTATGGACAACTTCCTTTTGTTCATAGCGGACATATAGCTGTTCAATTTTTAACATTAAAACGCCTTCTTTCTCATTAAATATAAGAAGTAAGGTCCACCAATGACAGACATAAGGATGCCGGCTGGAATATCGAGTGGCGCAAACAAAGTTCGTCCACCAGTATCAGCAATAAGTAACACAATAGCCCCCATCGCCATACTCATTGGTAGTAAATATTTATAGTCTGAGCCTACAAGCATTCGAGCCATATGCGGTACGATTAAACCAATAAAGCCAATCATTCCTACTGCTGCTACCGAGATTGCCGCTAAAAATACAGCCAAAATAGATAACATAATACGAATACGAGTTACATTTTCCCCTAAATTTACTGCTACTTGATCTCCTAAACGTATAATATTTGCCTTGCGTATCGCAAAAATAGATATGACCCAACCTATTATTGCGTACAAATAAATCATTTGCAGTGAAGCATTTCCCTTGGCCGCTAAACTACCATTCATCCATTGCACTGCTGATGGTAATCGATCACTATAAAGAATCGATAAAAATCCAATAACACCACCGCACAGTGCATTTACTGCAACTCCTGACAAAATAATAGTGATTGGTGTAATGCCTGTTCGTCGCCAGGCCAGTGCATAAATTATAGTTGCGGCAATTAAGCCCCCAATAAAAGCTGCAGCTGGGATAAAGTGAGTGAATTCTGGATTTGCTAATAAAATGATTAAAACAAATGCCGCTGCTCCACTTGTAACACCCGTCAGTCCTGGATCAGCTAGTGGATTTCCCATTACAGCCTGCAATAATGCACCTGAGATTGCAATATTAGCTCCAACTATTAGTGCTAATAAAACACGTGGTAAACGTATATCCCAAATTATTGTAGTATATACGCCAGCATTATCACGTCCATTGACAATTGTTGTTAGAATATCTGGGATTGATATTTTTACACTCCCTAGCCCTATCGCAACAATAGCTGCTACCATTGTTAACACAAAGGTCATGATAATAATTATTCGACTTCTTGTTGTACTAATCATAGGAATACCTCATTATTATTTGTAAAAATAATCTGCGATTGTTGTAAGTGCTGTCTCAACATTAGAAATGGAAGTTACACCAAATGTACTATAATCAAGCATATGGATTTTGTCATTTTTATAAGCTGAGAGTTGTTTCCATGCACTGTTTTTTTCAATCTCTTCTTTGAACTTATCTTCATTTGCTCCATGGTCACCTGATGCTAATACGAAAATGATATCTGGATCAGCAACGACAATGTCTTCTAGATTCATTGCAGAATAAGTTGATTCTGCTTTTAATACTGATTTTGCAATATTATCAGCACCTAAACGCTCAACTAGACTACCTAGATATGATTTTTCATTCATAACCATAAAGGAGTCAGATGTTCCAATCACAAGCATGACAGATGGAAGTTCCTTTCCTTGTGCTTTTGTTTCAAGTTCCTTTTCCTTTGCGACAATGTTTTGAAGTAATTTATTCATTTCTTCTTCTTTTCCAAAATATGTACCAAGTACCTTGAAGCTCAATTTTAAGTCATCATATGAATCTGTCGGTAGATAGGCTGTTGGTAAATTCATTCCCTGAAGTGCTTGATCTAGTGAACTTTGTAGAGAAGAAGCTCCAATTATTAAGTCAGTTTGTAAACTCGATATAACTTCTAGATCTGGTGCCATAGGTGAGCCAATTCGTGTAATAGCATCGAAATCTGCTGGTATCGGATTTGTCGATGTTGGAACACCTACTGGTTCTATATCAAGGAGATGTAGCATCTCTGTTAAAGGAACCGAAGTAGTAACGATTTTTTCGGGAACTTTTGCTGGAAAGCTAGCTAATGCTTTTTGAAATTCCTCCTCATTTACACCATCCTCAAATTTCCCCTCTTGTACTTTAGTTGATTCTGATATTTCTCGTTGCTGTAATGTCTCGTCTTTTTGTATCTCCTTATTTTCCTCTTTTTCTTGTTGTGAGCATCCAACTAATGTAAGTGATAATGCTAGAAGCCCTACACCTAACCATTTTTTCATACTAATACTTACCTCCAACTAATTGATAATGATTTTCAATATCAACTATACTATCAAACTTTATTGAGAATATCAACTTCTAATTGATAATGAGCATTTTCAACTAAAAAAAGAAGAACCTCGAAAGCTATCGAGATCCTCCTATTATCGAAAAACGATGTCAGTGATAATGAAAAAAGGAACACAAAACTATAGTAATAGTTTTGTGCTCCTTTTAAGCTTCTGGACCAATAATTGAAATGGCTGGCTCAGCTTTTAAAATTTTTGCTATTAAGCGATCGACCGATTCCATTGATACGGCATCGATGGACGCTAATACTTCATCAACCGAACGATGTTTACGATGCACTAACTCACTTGTACCGTTGCGATTCATACGAGCACCTGTCCCCTCTAGACCGAGAACAAAACTACCCTTCAGCTGTTCCTTCGCATTCATAAGTTCTTCCTCTGTCACACCACCTGCTACGATATCAAGTAATGTCGCATCAATTGTATGTTGAAGCTGTGGTAATTGCTGACGACTTGTACTACCATAAATCGTAAATGCGCCAACATCAGCATAACAAGATTGATAAGAAAATATCGAATATGCCAAACCACGTTCTTCGCGTACTTCTTGGAACAAGCGAGAGCTCATATTACCACCAATAATATTATTAAGTGCAATAAAGCTATACATATCCGGATCCTTTACACCAATTGCTGGATACGAAATGGCTAAATGTGCTTGCTCCGTATCGCGAGTTTTTGAAATCTCTCCTGGATAAAAATGAGGATTCGTTAACACAGGCTCAACTACAAGTGGAGATGGCTGATAGTAGCCAAATAACTCTTCAATTGTTTGTATGAGCTTTGCAGAAATATTTCCTGCTATTGAAATAACAACTGATTCTGGACCATAATGTTTAGCCATATAGTGACGGATCATATCTGCTGTAAATGTTTTTAAAGTAGCGGCAGTACCTAGTATTGGACGACCGAGTGAATCGTTTGGATACATGACTTCCCATAGCTTTTCATGAACATCATCATCAGGTGCGTCTTCACTCATTAGTATTTCCTCTAATACAACTTGTCTTTCCTTCTCTAACTCTTCCTCTGCAAACGTAGAATTAAAGAACATATCCGCTAATATTGTAACGGCAAGCTCAGCATGATGGTCTAAAACCTTTGCATAATAACAAGTGTTTTCCTTAGATGTAAAGGCATTTAACTCGCCACCAATTCGGTCAAATTCTTCGGCAATTTGGCGAGCTGTTCGAGTTTTTGTCCCTTTAAAAAGCATATGCTCGATAAAATGTGTAATACCATTTTCCTCAGGTAGCTCATAACGAGATCCTGCATTAACAAAAATGCCTAGCGCAACGGATCTTACATGATCGATTGGCTCAGACACAATACGCACACCATTCTGACATGTATGTACTTGTACCAAAAAATCTCCCCCAATTCATCTCTGGTTCAACATTAAAGGCAATGTGAAGCATACCAAAATTTATATGGATATCTCGAATAGAACCAGTTTCCTTATAGTTGATTTAAAAAAGGCTGCGCATAATACGCAGCCTTTTCTACAATTTATTATTTATCTTGCTCAGCGCGTTCTTTTTCCTCTTGGATAACTACTTTACGAGATAAATTCACACGACCTTGCTTGTCAATTTCAATAACTTTTACAAGTAATTGATCGCCTAGTTTTAATACATCTTCAACTTGTTTTGTACGTTCCTCTTGAATTTCAGAGATGTGAAGTAAGCCGTCTTTACCAGGGAATATTTCACAGAACGCACCGAATTTTTCAATACGTTTCACTGTTGATAAGTAATACTCGCCAACTTTTGCTTCACGTACGATGTCTTCGATAATTTGTTTTGCACGAGCGTTCATTTCTTCATCTGCAGAAGAGATGTAAATTGTACCATCTTGCTCTGTATCAATTTTTACGCCAGTTTCTTCAATAATTTTGTTAATTTGTTTACCACCAGGTCCGATAACATCGCGAATTTTATCAGGATTAATTTTCACGATTACAATTTTCGGAGCAAACGTAGATAATTTTTCACGTGGTTCTGCAAGAGTAGCAAGCATTGATTCTAAAATGTGCATACGGCCTATTTTAGCTTGTGTTAATGCTTCTTCTAAAATATTGCGTGATAAACCATCAATTTTAATGTCCATTTGAAGTGCTGTTACACCTTTAGCTGTACCTGCAACTTTAAAGTCCATATCCCCAAGGTGGTCTTCCATACCTTGAATATCAGTTAAAATAGAGTAGTGTTCTCCTTTTTTAATAAGACCCATTGCAATACCAGCTACAGGTGCCTTTAATGGAACACCAGCATCCATCATTGCTAACGTTGAAGCACAGATAGAAGCTTGAGATGTAGAACCGTTTGATTCAAGTACTTCCGATACACAACGGATTGTATATGGGAATACAGTTTCATCTGGAATAACCGCATCAAGAGCACGTTCGCCTAATGCACCATGACCGATTTCACGACGACCTGGTCCACGAATTGGGCCCGTTTCCCCTACAGAGAATTGTGGGAAGTTATAGTGATGCATAAAGCGTTTTGATTCTTCTACACCTAAACCGTCGATAATTTGCACATCTCCAAGTGCACCTAATGTACAAATAGAAAGGGCTTGTGTTTGTCCACGCGTAAATAATGCTGAACCGTGCGTACGTTGTAATAAGCCTGTTTCAGAAGAAAGTGGACGGATTTCGTCTAACTTACGACCATCTGGACGTACTTTATCTTCTGTAATTTGACGACGTACTTCGTCTTTAACCATTTTATCTAAAATTGTATAAACTTGCTTCATTGTTTCATCATCAGCTTCTTGCTCTTCATAAGAAGCAATAACACGATCTTTTACCGCTTTAATAGCTTCATCACGTGCATGTTTTTCAGCAGTTTGAATCGCGTCATGCATGTCAGTCTCACAAGCTGCTTTTATATCAGCTTGAATCGCTTCATCAATTTCAAATAACGTTACTGGTAATTTTTCTTTTCCTACTTCTGCAACGATTTGCTCTTGGAAAGCAATAATTTTTTTGATCTCTTCATGTCCGAACATAATGGCTTCTAGCATTGTTTCTTCTGGTACTTCTAGTGCACCTGCTTCTACCATGTTGATAGCATCCTTGTTACCTGCTACAGATAATTGGATTGTTGATTGATTAGATTGTTCCACTGTTGGGTTCACGATAAATTTACCGTCCATATAGCCAACTTGTACACCCGCAATCGGTCCGTCAAATGGAATATCTGAAATAGCTAACGCTAATGAAGAACCAAGCATTGCAGCCATTTCAGACGTGCAATCCGTATCGTTAGACATGACCATTGAAATTACTTGTACTTCATTACGGAAACCGTCTGGGAACATCGGACGAATCGGACGGTCGATTAAACGGCTTGCTAAAATTGCTTTTTCAGATGGACGTCCTTCACGTTTAATAAAGCCACCAGGAATTTTACCTGCTGCGTATAAACGTTCTTCGTAGTTTACTGTTAATGGGAAGAAATCAAGTGGTTTCGGTGATTTTGACATTGTTGCTGTTGAAAGTACAGATGTATCACCATAGCGTACTAAAACGGCTCCATTTGCTTGTTTAGCTAACTGTCCAACTTCGATTACTAGCGGACGGCCAGCCCATTCATAGGAATAGACTTTCTTTTCGTTCATTCAATGAACCCCTCTCTATTATAAAAACACTTACTTCGTCTGTATGTACTAATAGTAAGTGTACCAAAAATGCTTGTTCTATGCTAAATATTTCATCAAATAATCATACATTTAAATTCAGTTATTGCCAATTTATTTAGGATTTATTTCTGTATTTGATTGAAACAAAGTTTTTTGCTTGAAATTCGTGTCATATATATGCTTTTTTTCGCAATAGTAAAGTTAACTGCCTTCTTAATGTTTATAAACATAAAGAAAAAGCGGGATTAATCCCGCTTTTCGACAATTAGCGACGTAAGCCTAAACGAGTGATTAGTTCACGGTAACGTTGTACGTCAGTTTCACGAAGATATTTTAATAGGTGACGACGACGACCTACCATTTTAAGAAGACCACGCTCAGAGTGGAAATCTTTTTTGTGTGTACGTAAGTGAGTATTTAGAGAGTTAATTTCCTCTGTTAATACTGCAACTTGTACTTCTGGAGAACCAGTGTCACTTTCGTGAGTACGGTACTCAGCAATAAGTTCGTTTTTACGTTGTTTTGAAATAGCCATTTGTATGGACCTCCTAAATAATTGTTAATCCCCATTAGCACAGTAAACGTTGGAGTCATCGATATACCGAGCTAAGGTTAAGCATATTATGCACTTATGAATGTTACCATAAATCAAAAGGTCAAGCAAGTGTTAACGTAAGCCTATTCAAATGCTAAAGCAGATTTAGGCTCATCTCTATAACATGGGGTTGATATCCGTTCCGTCTGTGCGTTTTCCTGGGTGCTCCCAGTCGGAACGAAAATCAACTTACTATACAGAGTATACGTTTCCAAATGCCATTCCTAACTTTCGGAAATGACCCCAAAATAGTCAATTGCTTCTTGTTTATCCTTTTCGATTTGGGCTTTCAAAGCTTCAATCCCATCGAATTTTCGTTCACTTCTTATACGTTTATACCAAGCGACATGCACTTCTTCACCGTAAATATTTTTTTCGAAGTTTAATATATGGACTTCGATGGATAATTGCTTGTCATTTGGATCTTTAAATGTTGGTTTATAGCCTACATTACAGACACCATCATACCAGTTATTTTGCACAAGTAATCGAACCGCATATACTCCGCTTGCTGGGATATAAGTTCCCTCTAACGCTTGGACATTAGCAGTTGGGAAACCGATTGTGCGTCCTCGCTTATCACCATGTACAACGATACCCGTAATTTCAAAGGGTCTTCCTAGAAGCAATCTTGCTGCTTCCATATCCCCCTCTTGTAAAAGCTTTCGGATACGTGTAGAGCTAATTTTTTCGATATCGTCGGTTTTCTTTTCAACAACCGTTACGCCGTATTCTCCATTACTCAATGCACGCATATCTTCCATTTTACCTTTACCGAATGCACCAAAAGAATAGTCAAAGCCAGCTGTAACATGTTGAATGTTCAACCCACGAATAAATGTATCAATAAATGCATCAGGTGAAAGCTTTGCAAAATCTGAAGTGAAATGTACAACAAATGCTGTATCCACGCCCTGTTCTTCAAATAGCTGCAATTTTTGCTGTAATAACGTTATATAAAATACTTTTTCGTTACGACCGCCTAGCACTAAAGAAGGATGTGGATCGAATGTCATAACAGCCGTTGGAATTTGACGCTTGTCTCCTTCTTCCTTCGCTGTCTGAATAACTGCCTGATGCCCTCTATGTACACCATCAAAAAAGCCAAGTGCCAATGAATACGGTTGCATGCTTTCTCGTTGCTGTAGCTGGTGTGGGTATTTTAAATGAATGACCTCCATACAAAAAATCCTCCTACTCTATCGTCGGAAACATCTTATGTGGCTTCATAAACCCTTCCTTTGTAGGATGGGCTTGATAGACCGCAACTGCTTTCCCACTGATTCCAAAAACAATTTTATCATGTATCTTTAATAATGCATCTGCGGGAAGCACTTGTCCATTGAAAATTTCTTTTTCATTAGCAGAAGTTATTTCAATAAATGGATAGTCTGTCAATGCATACTCAACTGGTAAAATGCAAGTATCGATTTGTTCAGCTTCCATCAGCTCAGCTACCTGTGCCAATGTAAAGCAATTTTCTTGTGTAAACGTACCTGAGGCTGTGCGTACAAGCTCTTTCATATGCGCAGGATAGCCAAGCGCCGCTCCGATTTGCACAGCTAGTGTTCGAATATACGTCCCTTTACTACACGCTATCCGTACAGGGAATGTAATTTCTTGTCCTTCATATATTTCAACATCATCTAGTAGCTCTAATGCATAAATAGTAACTTGACGTGTCGGTCTTTCGACGATTTCACCTTTTCGAGCATATTCATAGAGACGTTTACCATTTACTTTAACAGCTGAAAACATCGGAGGCGTTTGTTGAATGACACCTGTAAGCGATGCTAAAACTTCTTGCAATTGGGTACGTGTGAACTTTTTATTCGTATGATCTTGTTCAACCGTTTCTCCTTCTGCATCTTCAGTTGTCGTTGTACGGCCAATTGAAATAACCGCTTCATAGGTTTTTCCAGCATCTGTTAAATACTCTGCGATGCGTGTTGCTTGACCAATACAAATTGGGAGAACCCCCTCAACACCAGGGTCAAGTGTGCCTGTATGTCCTACTTTTTTTGTGCGTAAAATTTTTCGTAATTTAAAGACGCAATCATGACTTGTCATGCCGCGTTCCTTCCAAAGCGGTAAAATACCGTTCATAAATTCCCTCCTAATATCCAATAAAAATAACAGGTGTGTTGTTTAATCATCTTTATCCATTCTAATAAATAGAAGGCTCTGATTTCCGCTACGGGCTACTCGCTTTGTCGCTGACGCACAGATAAAACATTTGCTTTCCCGCGGGAGTCGAGTAGCCCTACGCTACAATCAGTTAAAAATGGGCATATATTAATAAAACAACAACAAAAAAATCTTTTTATCGCTCCGTTAATAAATCTATTTTCCCCTAATCAACATGCCTGTAAAAAATAGAGTCACAAATGTTTTATTGCATTTCCGATAAATTTAAAAAGCCTGCCTGCATGAACATGCATATGGCAGACTTTTTTAGTTATCTTATTCTTCGTGTAAACCACGTAGCAATGTATCAATACGGTTCCCATATTCAATCGATGAATCGAATTCAAAAATTAGTTCTGGTGTACGACGTAAGCGGATTCGTGAACCGATTTCTGAGCGAATAAAACCAGAAGCCTTTAATAAAGCTTTTAGTGTATCCTCTTTTTCACGTTCATTGCCTAGAGTTGTAATATAAATTGTCGCTTGCTGTAAATCACCTGTTACTTCAACACCAGTAACAGTAACAAAACCAACACGCGGATCTTTTATTTTACGTCCAATAATATCACCAAGCTCTTTTTTCATTTGCTCGGCAACGCGGTTTGAGCGTAGAGACATAGTTTGTCACCTCAATTTCGATGTACAGAAAGTTGTGTCCTCACTTACACATAGTTTTTCATGCAAAGTGGTAAATCATACAACACAACTTCTAATGTAACTTATAAATAGTCCCGCCACACATTTAGCTGTTCCCAAGATGGATTTGACTGTAAGTAGTGAAGCGCGTGATTAATTTCACGCTCGGCTGCTTCTTTTGAAGAAGAAACAGCAACAAGCGCTATTTTCGTGCGTTGCCATACATTTTGATGATCAATTTCCGCAATCGATACATTAAATTTTTGTTTCGTACGCGTAATCATACGCTGTAAGACAGCACGTTTTTCCTTCAACGAATGGGCAGTTTGAATAATGAATTCAACCTCTGCGTAAACGATCATTAAGCTCGTTTAACTTCTTCCATAATATAAGCTTCGATAATGTCGCCTTCTTTAATATCGTTGAAGTTTGTAATTGTAATACCACATTCGTAACCTCGGGCAACTTCTTTCACTTCATCTTTGAAACGTTTAAGTGTATCTAATTCACCTTCAAAAATTACTACATTATCGCGAATTACACGTACGCCTGAATCACGAGTTACTTTACCTTCTGTTACGTATGAACCAGCAATTGTACCAACTTTTGATACTTTAATTGTTTGTCGAACTTCTGCTTGACCAATAATTTTTTCTTCAAATTCTGGATCAAGCATACCTTTCATTGCTTGTTCAATTTCTTCGATTACTTTATAGATAATGCGGTGTAGACGAATATCTACGCCCTCTTCTTCTGCTGCACGTTTTGCATTAACATCTGGACGAACGTTGAAGCCGATAACAATTGCATTTGAAGCCGCAGCAAGAGAAATATCAGATTCTGTAATCGCTCCAGCGCCAGTGTGAATAATTTTCACGTTTACGCCTTCAACATCAATTTTCATTAATGATGCAGCCATAGCTTCTACAGTACCTTGAACGTCAGCCTTAACAATTAAGTTAAGCTCCTTCATTTCGCCTTGACTCATTTGTTCGAATAAGTTATCAAGCGTTACGCGTTGTTTTTCTGAACGTTGTGCTTGAATCGCTGACATTGCACGAGTTTCACCAACTTGACGTGCTGTTTTTTCGTCTTCAAAGACTACAAAACGGTCGCCAGCTTGTGGTACATCATTTAAACCTGTGATTTCTACTGGCGTTGATGGCCCAGCTTCTTTTCCACGACGGCCTTTGTCATTCACCATAGCACGTACACGACCATAAGTATGGCCAACAACAATTGGGTCTCCCACTTTTAATGTTCCATCTTGTACTAAAAGTGTTGCAACAGAGCCTCGACCTTTATCTAACTGTGCTTCAATTACTGTACCAAGTGCTAAGCGTTTAGGGTTCGCTTTTAGTTCCCCAACTTCAGCGACAAGTAAAATCATTTCAAGTAATGTGTCAATGCCTTCGCCTTTTAATGCTGAAATTGGTACGAAAATAGTTTCGCCGCCCCAAGCTTCAGGAACTAGGCCATGCTCTGTTAACTCTTGCATCACACGGTCTGGATTAGCTGAAGGTTTATCCATTTTGTTGACTGCAACAATAATTGGTACTTCTGCTGCTTTTGCGTGGTTAATTGCTTCTACTGTTTGTGGCATAACGCCATCATCTGCAGCTACCACTAAAATCGTTAAGTCAGTAATTTTCGCACCGCGCGCACGCATAGTTGTAAACGCAGCGTGTCCTGGTGTATCAAGGAAAGTAATTTTTTTGTCGCCTTCAGTTACTTGATAAGCACCGATATGTTGCGTGATACCTCCAGCTTCGCCAGCGGTAACTTTAGTATTGCGAATAGAGTCTAACAATGTAGTTTTACCATGGTCAACGTGACCCATAATTGTTACTACAGGAGGACGTTCTGATAACTCCGCCTCGTTAACTTCTTCAGTTTGTTCGAAGTGTGTTTCTAAATCCGTAATATCTACACGAATTTCTTCTTCAACTTCTACACCATAGTCTGCACAAATTAATTCAATTGCATCCTTATCTAATTCTTGGTTAATTGTTGCCATCACACCAAGCATAAATAATTTTTTGATAACTTCTGATGGTTCACGGTGTAATTTTTTTGCTAATTCAGCTACGGAAAGTGATTCAACAAAAGTAATTTTTTCTGGTAATTCCTTCTGCTTCACTGGCTGACTCGGTTGATGTGTTTTTGGATGGCGACGTTTTCCGCCATGGATTCCTGGTTTTGGACGTTGGTTGTAACCACCGCCACCTCTGCGATTATTATTATTATTATTGTTATTATTATTATTTTGTGTCATATTTCTATTTTGATTACCTTTTATATTCTTAGATTTTTCGTTAGACGAATTTGAGTTTTGACGCGTTTGTTGCTGATTATTTGCTTTAGGCTTAGAAGTAGCAGATTGTTGCTTTTGCCCTTCTTGCTTTTTTACCGGTTGCTGCTGTTTTTGCGAAACATTTTGAGTAGGTTGCTTCACATCTTTATTATTTTTAAATGATTGGTTTAACTTTGTCACTATGTCATTTTCTAACATTGACATATGATTTGTTACGCTCACATTTAATTTATTTAGTGCTTCAATAACCTCTTTACTCGATTTATTCACTTGTTTCGCATATTCATGAACTCTGATTTTGGTCATCTGCTCACCCCCGATTATTTTTCGTTGAGTAGACTAGACAATTTACTTGCAAAACCTTTATCGGTAATAGCTAAAGCCACTCGGGCCTCCTTACCTGTAGCATGTCCTAGATCATAACGATCACCAATTACATGATACTCAACGTTGTAGTACGTGCATTTATCTTGAATTTTTTTGCTAGAGTTTTTAGAAGCATCGTTTGCAAGCAGTACTAGCTTAGCATTACCATTGCGGACTTCCTTTACTACTAACTCTTCTCCTGAAATCACTTTACGGGCTCTTGCCGCTATTCCAAGCAAATTATGCACTGCTTGATTGATCATAATATAGACTCCCTACGAATCAACAAAATAAGTTCTTCGTAGATTTCTTCAGGGATTTTTACATCAAGTTGATGCCCTAAAACATTTTTCTTACGAGCGATTTCAATCGCTTTCTCTGATTTAGAGACATAGGCACCACGTCCAGGTTTTTTCCCGGAAACATCTACACTTACCTCGCCCTCTTTCGAACGAACGACACGAATCATTTCTTTCTTTGGTAACATTTCACCAGTAGCTACACATTTTCGAAGAGGTACTTTTTTATTAATAGCCATAAGAATCACCTTTCCTCTCTGAAGCTTGTCGTAAGAGGTGGACTAGCCGTGCACTACATTGGTTATATACTTGCATTTTAATTAAATACCGTACTATTTTCAATTGTAGGCTCTGCCATTATTCAGTCGGCGCAGCCCAACGCCTACTGAATAATGGTAGTTAACTAGTCACACGGGCTTTCTTACTTATTCTTCGTCGTCTTGATATAAGTCAACTGTTACATCAGCAAAATCACTTTCTTCATCCTCAGCAGGTATGAAAGTGCTTGTAGCAGATGGATAAATACCTAACTCACGAGCATCTGTTTCACTCTTAATATCAATTTTCCAGCCAGTTAACTTCGCAGCTAAACGAGCATTTTGACCACGTTTACCAATTGCTAATGATAATTGATAGTCTGGAACAACAACTGTTGTAGATTTTTCTTCTTCATCTACTTGAACATCTAAAACCTTTGATGGGCTAAGAGCATTTGCTACAAATACAACTGGATCTTCTGACCATTCAACGATATCGATTTTTTCACCGTTCAATTCATTTACAATTGTTTGCACACGAGCGCCTTTTGCCCCTACACATGAACCTACTGGATCTACTTCTTCGTTATGTGCATAAACAGAGATCTTAGAACGGTCACCTGCTTCACGAGCAATTGATTTAATTTCTACGATACCTTCGTAGATTTCAGGTACTTCCATTTCAAATAAGCGGCGTAATAAACCAGGATGTGTACGTGAAACAATTACTTGTGGTCCGCGTGTTGTACGTTCAACCTTTGTAATATAGACCTTGATGCGGTCGTGTGGATGATATGTTTCACCTTGAATTTGTTCGTTTTGTGGTAATGCAGCCTCTACTTTTCCTAGACCTACGTAAATATTTCGAGCATCTAGACGTTCAACTACACCCGTTACGATATCATCTTCACGGTCCACATATTGCTCGTAAATTAAGCCACGTTCTGCTTCGCGCACTCGTTGTGTAACAACTTGTTTCGCTGTCTGTGCAGCAATTCGACCGAAGTTTCGAGGTGTCACTTCCTGCTCTACGATATCTTCTAATTGATATGCAGGGTTGATTGCCTTAGCATCTTCTTCAGAGATTTGTAAACGATCATCTTCTACTTCTTCAACAACATCTTTACGTGAAAAGACACGAATAGAGCCCTTATCTAAATTTAAGTCCACACGAACATTTTGTGCTTGATTGAAGTTGCGTTTGTAAGCTGTAACTAATGCCGCTTCTATTGCTTCAATTAACACATCTCTTGAAATTCCTTTTTGTTCTTCTAGCGCATTTAGCGCATCTAACAAATCACTACTCATTTTTTTTCACTCCTAAATATGCATTATGCTTAAAAATCGATGGCAAGTCGTGCCAATGCGATTTTTTCTTGTTCAATTGTTACTGTAATTTTACGCGTTTTAATGCGTACTTCCATCACTAATGTATGTTCATCGTATGACGTTAAGTAGCCTTGGAATTCCTTCATGTCCTTAATGGGCTCATAAGTTTTAACATAAATAAATTTGCCAATCGCTTTTTCAAAATCAGTGTCTTTTTTCAATGGACGTTCTGCTCCAGGTGAAGAAACTTCTAAATAATAGTTTTGTGTAATTGGATCATTTTCATCCAATAGCAAACTTAGTCGTTCACTAACTTGAGCACATTGTTCAATGTCAATTCCACCCTCAGGTGTATCCACATAAACACGTAAAAACCAGTTACGTCCTTCTTTTACGAACTCGACATCTACAAGCTCAAGATTCAACTCTTCAACAATCGGTTTAGCGAGCTCTTCAATTAAAGATGGTACTTTGCTCATTGTTTCCTCCTGTATCTATCAAATTCTGGCGTAATAAAACAGAAATTCCACCAGTAGCTTTGGTGAAATTTAACGGTCTTACCTGCTGTTAGTCAAAAATTTGTTTTGCTACGGTATAACAACAGAAAAGAGCGGGAAGGTCCCACTCTTTTGCTGGAAAAATATCAACAAATTATTACCATAAGGATAGCATAGTTTACAGCACAATGCAAATTTCCTTTTTATAGACATCTAATCCATTATGCCTTGACATAATTGTTGCTATCGCTTCGCTTTCGCACAGATAAACAATGTGTCCAGAAATCAAAATTGCGCTTAAATTAAGCCCTCACTACAACGTGGGGTTGATTTCGGTTCTAGCTAGGCGCTTTTCTATAGTTGCCCAGCCTTGCCTTCAATCAACTTATATACTTGGTAGACATTTTAACAAATGTCATCCCCAACTTTTATTAGACTTAATTTGAACAAAAGGCAGAGAAGTTATTCGTGATATTGATGAAGATGCCTTCAAGCTAACTTTCGTAATTTTAGAAAAGTGATAACTGATTGGCATCAGGCATTCCTTCTAAACAACCCAATTGATCCATATATTCTATTAATGTTTTGGATACTCGACCTCGTTGCTGTAAATCTTCTTTCGATAAAAACTCTCCGTCCTCACGTGCTGCCACAATTTGTTTAGCCACGTTTGTACCAAGTCCAGGAATCGCATCGAATGGTGGAATTAAAGAGTTCCCATCAATGATAAATTCACTAGCCTGCGAACGATACAAGTCCACTTTCTGGAAGTTCATACCACGTTCACACATTTCAAGTGCTAATTCCATTACCGTTAATAGGTTTTTCTCTTTTGTTGAAGCATCTAAGCCCTTCAGATTGATTTCATCAATTTTTGTACGAATCATTTGCGGACCTTGTACCATGGCAATTAAATCAAAATCATCTGCACGAACTGTGAAATACGCTGCGTAATAAAGGATTGGGAAATGTACCTTAAACCATGCAATACGCACTGCCATTAACACATACGCGGCAGCATGGGCTTTCGGGAACATGTATTTTATCTTTTTACACGATTCGATATACCAGCCAGGTACTTTATTCGCTAGCATTTCCGCTTCAAATTCGTCTGATAATCCTTTCCCTTTACGCACGGATTCCATAATTTTAAACGCCAGTGACGGTTCTAGATCTTGATAAATTAAATACACCATAATATCGTCACGACAGCCAATTACTTCTTTCAGCACACATGTACCATTTTGAATTAACTCTTGCGCGTTACCAAGCCATACGTCTGTTCCGTGTGATAGTCCTGAAATTTGCACGAGCTCCGAGAATGTTGATGGCTTTGTATCTTCAAGCATTTGGCGTACAAAACGGGTACCGAACTCAGGAATGCCGAGTGTTCCTGTCTTACAGCCAATTTGTTTTTCTGTTACGCCTAAAGTTTCTGGCGAACTAAAGATTTTCATAACGACTGGATCATCTGTTGGAATGGTTTTTGGATCTATCCCCGATAAATCCTGCAACATCCGAATCACAGTCGGATCATCGTGCCCCAGTATATCAAGCTTTAAAATATTATCGTGAATGGAATGGAAATCAAAGTGCGTTGTACGCCATTCTGCATCCTGTGCATCCGCAGGGAATTGTACTGGTGAGAAATCAAAAATATCCATATAATCTGGTACTACGATAATTCCTCCAGGGTGCTGTCCTGTTGTACGTTTTACGCCTGTACAGCCTTGTACTAAACGATCTACCTCGGCACCGCGGAAATGTAGATTGTTATCATTGGCATAGCCCTTTACGTAGCCATACGCTGTTTTCTCTGCGACTGTACCGATTGTTCCTGCACGATATACATAATCTTCACCGAATAATACCTTCGTATAATTATGGGCTTGTGGTTGATATTCACCAGAGAAATATGACGATAGGTAAACTTTTGATATTATCTCCAGCTTTTCCCCCGCCCCACACCGTACGTGACCCTTTCGGCGTCATACGGCGTTCCATCGTTAACTTTGTTGAAATTTATAAACTAAGCTTTGGATTTCCTACTTCCGTTCTTAGTTCGTTTATTTTATTTATAGCCTTCTTTTCGAATCGAGCTAACATCTTTACATAATCTTTAAAAGCGAGCGGGTCTTTTGTATGAACAAGCATGTGATAACTCCTGTTGATTATAATCAGGTTATCATAGTCGTCTGTCCCACCGTGAGCTGTCGGCTTAATATGATGACAAACGGCTTGATGTGGAGTAAGTCTTTCTCCTGTTATTCCGCAACTCCCTTTTTGAGCCACGTACTTACTCAGGCGATTATTTTCATACAAAACACTTTTAGCTTTATATATTCCTTTACGAAACATCTCAATTTCACGTACAGACACATGTTTTAAATCTTTATGAATTAAGGACCTGTCTTTCTCATTGTAAATCGTAAATTCAGGCTTTCTCTGTCCTCGTATATCATGTCGAATTGCTTCAATAGGATATACCAGCAATCCATTACTTTTAAATCTTTGATAATTGTAATCCCCATAAAATTTATCAATGACATTGTTTGTTTCCCTCGTTTTCACGAATATGTTTCTCAACAACAATGATTTGATATTCGGATGCACTTTATGTCTTATTACATTGAAATCTTGTGATATCCTGGTCGCAATTTTGTAATAGTTATGCAGTCCAAGAATATTTGCATTAAAGTTCATCACTTTTTCTGGAGTAGGACTTTTTCTAAGTTTAACTAACTGATACCTTATAACCCCTTGCACTTTTTCTTTTGCTTTAGGGTCCATTTTAGAATTTACGATATACCCTGTTTTAGCGCTGCCTTTTTGAACAGCCCTAAATCGTATCCCTAAAAAATCTGTACCGTTTTTACGTAGATTCGTGATTTTACTCTTTTCTTCACTTACTTCAAGCCTTAGACGCTCTTTTAGCCATTTTTCAACAGCTACTTTAATCTTTCGAGCGTTTTCAAAAGAGTTTGTAAAGATTTTAAAATCATCTGCATATCTGACAAGGTACATAGGCTTTAGCCTTGTTTTCTTTAGAGCATCCGTTTTATTTCGTTTCAGTTTATAAGGTACTTTTGTCGGCTTTGTTTCCCACTGGTTCGATACCCACCAATCTAATTCATTCAATACTATATTAGCAAGAAGCGGGGATAGGATACCGCCTTGTGGAGTTCCCTTTGTCGGAATACTTTCACCTGTAATTTCAGCTTTTAGCATCTTTTTAATAATTGTTAAAACTTTTTGGTCCCTTATACCAATTGCCCATAATTGCCTCATAAGCTTTTTATGATTAACGTTATCGAAAAATCCTTTAATATCTATATCGACCACAAAGTGTTGATGACTATGATTAACCAAATGGTAACACCTTGCTAATGCATCATGTGTGCTTCTTTTCGGTCTAAATCCGTAGCTTTGAGGATGAAACCTAGCTTCTACAATCGGCTCCAGCACTTGTAGGAACATTTGCTGAATCAATCTATCTTCAATCGTAGGAATTCCAAGTGGTCTCATTTTTCCGTTTGGCTTTGGAATAAACAACCTTTTAACCGAATGTGGTTTGTAGTTTTCAAGTCTTTTTCTTATTATCTTTATTAGCTTGTCGGCATTCATTTTGTTTAAATGTTTAATTGTGTGTCCGTTTGTACCTTTCGTTTTACTACCTGTATTACTTTTTAGGTTACGAAAAGCGAGTAAAATATTTTCTTCAGAAATAATCAGCTCATAAATATCTGTAAAGTATCGACCCTTTTCGCTTTCTATAAAGAGATTATCAAACGTCTCTTGTAAGCCAAAATACTCGTTATTTCTTAACTTTTGAATCATTAAGTCAGCCAACTAATCACTTCCTTTACGAAGTTTTCGTTCTCTTTAGTCATACACGAATCTGACTTATTGTAGGTTTTGTCTCAACGTTAACGACTTGTGCCCTTCCCTCTGAAATGTTTTTCCCTCCGACTTATTGGTTATTCAGTCATCAACAGCATTTCTTCGTCAGTACTACGGCACTACTGCCACTCCTTTAAAGTATGTTATAGCCATTTTGCCTTTCCATACACCGTCGTCATTGAAGTGCAATCTTCTCTTACGTTAGGAGCTTCACACGTTCCACTATTTCTATCTGTACATAATTCCCTTAGGCTCCCTCTAAATTCCGCTAGGCTGGATTGTGCCTGTAACACAATATGGATTTTCATAACCTAACACTTACTCATCCACACCTAGAAGTCCTAACTGGACCCCGTAGCATTTCTACTACGTGACATTCACGAAAAGTCAGTCAAGGGTTCGTCTCGGTTATTCTACCGCTTCTAACCATAGGAATTTTATAGACACCAGGCCTATCATTCACAAGAGATTTCTATCTCTCTTTCCACAGCCGAACTGTTTGGGTGAACTTCAGCCCACTTTAACGAGCTTCAAACGTTTTTGGTGTTTGCAATACCATCTACGCTTGTCGTAGCTTCAGCGAGTGTGTTTCAAGGCGTTACTCTCTCATTCCACACTTCGAAATAGCAGTTCTACCAACTAAGGCGGTTAACCTTTTCAGTTAACAACGTGTCGCACTCAAATCTATATCAGGTACCTTGTCTCCTTTAAAGCCAAGGAACGTTTCGAATGGGATATCTTGTCCATCCTTTTTATACGGTGATCCACATTCCGGACAATCTTTATTTGGTAAGTCATAGCCCGAGCTTACTGAACCATCATTAAAAAACTCTGAATGCTTACAATCTGGGCAAATATAATGAGGAGGAAGTGGATTTACTTCAGTAATTTCCATAAAGGTTGCCACTAATGAAGATCCAACTGAACCACGGGAACCTACTAAATAGCCATCAGCTAATGATTTTTTCACAAGCTTCGCAGAAATTAAGTAAATTACTCCGAAACCATGGCCTAAAATCGACTTTAATTCTTTTTCAATTCGGGCCTTCACGATTTCTGGTAGCTCTTCTCCGTATATACTATGAGCCATTTCATAAGTTAAATTTGTGACCTCATCATCTGAGCCTTCAATTTTTGGTGTGTATAAATCATCTTTAATGGGCTTAACATCACCAATCATATTTGCGACTTTTTGAGAGTTGGTAACAACTACTTCTTTCGCTAGATCCGGCCCTAAAAAATCAAATTCTTTAAGCATTTCATCCGTCGTTCTGAAATGAACCTCAGGCAGCTTCGATCTATTTAATATGTTGGCACCACCTTGAGAGCCAATTAATATTTGTCTAAACATTCCATCTGTCGGATCTAAGTAATGAACATTACCAGTTGCTACAACAGGTTTATCGATTTTCTTCCCTAGCTTCACGAGCTTGCGAATAATATCTTCAAGTGTCCATTCATCACGTACGACATTGCGCTCAATTAACGGTGCATACACAGCCTTTGGTTGAACTTCAATATAATCATAGAATCTCGCAATTTGCTCTGCTTCCTCTGGGGATTTATTCATCATCGTCTCAAATAATTCACCATTATTACAACCTGATCCGATTAATAATCCTTCTCTATATTGTTCTAGAACCGCTCGTGTTACTCGAGGTACTCGATAGAAAGTTTTTGTATGGGAGTGAGTGACTAATTTAAATAAATTTTTTAGTCCAGCATTGTCTACTGCTAATATCGTGCAATGCATTGGTCGTCCTTTTTTATAAGCATCCCCGCCCCCAATATGCTTATTAAAGTCGTCGTGATATTTAATACCTAATTCATCCGCATCTTTTAACAGCTGTAAAAGTAAGAAGCCAGTTGCTTCTGTATCATAAATAGCTCGGTGATGCTGAGTTAAATCAATGTTGAATTTTTTACAAAGTGTATTTAAACGATGGTTTTTCATCGTTGGATAAAGTAATCGGGCTAACTCCAACGTATCAATAACTGGATGAATTGTTCCCTCTAGTCCATATTTTTTATAGCCTGTGTATAAGAAGCCAATATCAAATGATGCATTATGGGCTACTACTATGCCATCTCCGATAAATGCATGGAACTCCTTAATGACTTGTTCCACTTCTGGCGCGTTACGTACCATATCATCTGTAATACCTGTCAGTTCAATGGTCGTCGCTGAAAGTGGGTGATGGGGATTGGCAAAGCTTTCGTATTTGTCGATTACCTGCCCATCTTTAATTTTCACCGCAGCAAGCTCAATGATCGTATCGTAAGCAGTAGATAGACCTGTCGTCTCTACGTCAAACACGACATAAGTATCATCATCTAATAATCGATGCTCAGCTGCATAAGCAATCGGTACACCATCATCTACTAAATTCGCTTCCAAACCATAAATAACTTTTATACCATGTTTCTTCCCTGCTGCATAAGCCTCTGGGAAAGATTGTACAACAGCATGGTCGGTAATAGCCACGGCTGGATGACCCCACTTCGCAGCCTGCGAAACAAGTCTATCAACTGGTGTTACAGCGTCCATTGTGCTCATTGGTGTATGCAAATGCAATTCAACCCGTTTTTCTCCCTCTGGCGCCTTATCCTGTCGTGTTTCTTTTTTGATTTCATTAATATCGTTTGCCATAACGATTAAATCACGAATGAATGTGTCAGTTTGTACGGAGCCTCGAACTTTTACCCACATACCCTTTTTCAAATGTTGCATAAGTTCCGCATCATCATTATCACGTGAGAACATTTTTACAACGATGGAATCCGTATAGTCGGTAATTTTAATTTGCAATAAAGAACGACCGCTTTTCAGCTCTTTAACTTCTGCATCAAATACAAAGCCTTCAATGATCACACGACGTTCTTCCTCAACAATGCGTTTAATTTCCATTGTTTCATTATCTTTAATTAACATACCAAGCTGGAATGGTCGATCACCAAGATTCGCAATAGCAGGATTTTCTTTCTTTTCCTTCTCACGTTTTTGGTAATCTTCTATCGCTTGCTGAGCTAAAGCGGCTTCTTCTAAACGCCTCTGTTCCATGAAAGCTTCCTGTGCCGCAATCATTTCTTCTGTTTGATCTTGGAGCACGAAATCTAACACAATATGCGGAAAGCCGAACTGACTATAGCTTGCAGAAAGCTTTTCTGCATACTTTGTTTTCAGCATCATAAATTCCATTTCCTGCATGCAGGTTAATGTAATTTTTTGCCCATTCCACATAGGCACTTGCGATACTAGGCAACTTTTCAAAGTGGGCGCCATCTCATCGATTTGCTCTACTACTGTTAACCAATATTGTTGGACTAGCTCCTCCGTCACATTTTTCTCTTCCGTATCAAAAGTTGTGTGGATTTCAGCGATAGCTGAAAATTTCTCAGCCAAACGAGTACGAAAAAGTTGGTATAGTGAAAAAGGAAGTATATCTCGTAATTTAATGGAAAAATTCCATAGCCTGTTCTTTTTGTGTACTGTTAGTCGTGATAATTCACCTTCCTCAAAAAAGGACATATACACATCATCTGTTAGTTCTAGTTGTTGCAAGAGCATTTGAAACCTTGATCTTGCTTCTTGTTGCTGTTCCAATCTATTGACACCTACTTTCAAAAAGAGGCAGTCTTACATGCCCCATGTTTTATTTCCTCACCAACGTCTACGATTTGAAAGAACAAATGCGCAAAAGCGTTCGTTTACATCCGCCATGCGCTGGAGAGCCCGAAGCAAAAGTAAGCGATCTACCTACTTTTGCCCGAGGGATCGAAGCGACCTCGAGGATGTAGCGCTTAAGCTTAGACGGAAAAAAATTCGCACCCTTTCCACGGGCGACCGTCAAGCCTCACAAATCCTAAACATCTATGAATTCATGCTTGGCTCGCTGTCCCCGAGAAGTGGCGCGAATTTTTTATCTATTTAATACCTTTGGGACAGAGGTCCTTCTTAAAAATCAATGTTGCCTCGGCATAATTGCGTCCGGAATCGGCTTTGTGCTTAGGCCTGCGTGAGAGCCGACACGATGTCGGTCATTTCGGTAATGCCACAGGACGTGGCGTTTTTACCGATGCAGGTCAGTTAGCCGTTATCGCACGGATGCGATGATTTCAGGCTAACATCCCCTAAGAACTCATTTCCGATTCCGTGACATCCGCCGGAGGCTTTGGGCCAACCACGATGTTGGTCACTCAGTCGTTGCCACAGGACGTGGCGCTCTTAGACTAAGTTTCTCTATTTCAGCGAGCGTTTTGATATCCACTGAAAAGTAGCTTAAACCCGCATTCATCTCACCAACATAGAGGTGGGTGACTTCGCTGAAAGGAGTTAATGTTTGCGGAAAAATTCATTCAAGCGATCAATGACCTCTTCTTTTTTCCATTCGAACGTTTCACCTGTTTGACGGAATTTAACCTCAACAATACCTTCAGTTGCTTTTTTACCTACAGTTACACGGACAGGTAAGCCAATTAAATCAGCATCTGCGAATTTAACCCCTGCACGCTCTGCACGATCATCTAATAGCACATCATAACGGTATGATTTCAATAAACCGTATAGCTCATCAGCTAAGGCAACTTGTGATTCATCTTTTGTATTAACAGGTACAACATGAATATCATAAGGAGCTAATTGTGTTGGCCAAACAAAACCATTTTCATCTTGGAAATGCTCTGCAACAGCAGCTAAAATACGTGATACTCCAATACCATAGCATCCCATAATAAATGGCTGTGCCTTACCTTGCTCGTCTAAGAATGTACCATTCATTTTTTCAGAGTAAGTTGTTCCTAATTTGAAAATATGACCAACCTCGATACCTTCTGCAAATTTGATAATACCTTGTCCATCTGGAGATGGATCACCCTCTTGAATAAAACGAATATCTAAGTATTCATTCACTGCAAAATCACGCTCTGGATTTACATTTACTAAATGGAACCCATCCTCATTTGCACCGGCTACACCGTTACGAATCGATTTAATAGCATTGTCAGCTACTACTTTTACGTCTACTGGTAATTTAACAGGACCGATTGAACCAACTCCACAGCCTAATAATTCGCGGATTGCCTCTTCACTAGCAAGTTCAACAGAACCAGCATCAAGTGCATTTTTCAGTTTAATATCATTAATTTCGTGATCTCCACGAGCAAGAACAACAACTAATTCACCATCTACGTCAAATACTAATGACTTGATGACATTTGAAGAGTCAATATTTAAGAAAGCTGATACTTCTTCGATCGTTTTTTGATCTGGTGTTGCCACTTTTTCAAGGTCTTTTAATGCTGCATCTGATGGTTGAGAGTCTACAAGAACTTCTGCCATTTCAATGTTCGCAGCATAGTCAGATGTATCAGAGTATGCAATTGTATCTTCCCCAATTTCAGAAAGCACCATAAATTCATGTGTACCTTTCCCACCAATTGAGCCTGCATCTGCAATAACTGCACGATAGTTTAAACCAAGACGAGAGAAAATATTTGAATAGGCACGATACATATCATCATATGTTTCATCTAAACTTTCACGCGATGCATGGAAAGAATACGCATCTTTCATAATAAACTCTCTGCCTCGTAGTAAACCAAAGCGAGGACGCTTTTCATCACGGAATTTAGTTTGAATTTGATAAAGTGTTAACGGTAATTTTTTATATGATTTAATTTCATCACGTACTAAAGTTGTAATCACTTCTTCATGTGTTGGCCCTAATGCGAAATCACGATTATGACGATCCTTTAAACGCATTAATTCTGGACCATATTTTTCCCAGCGGCCTGACTCCTGCCATAGTTCAGCAGATTGTAATGAAGGCATTAAAAGTTCAATTGAATTGATTGCTTCCATCTCTTCACGAACAATATTTTCTATTTTTGTTAACACACGTTTTGCAAGCGGTAAATACGAGTATACCCCACTTGTATTTTGACGAATAAACCCTGCACGCAGTAATTGCTTATGTGATTTTACCTCTGCATCAGCAGGTACTTCACGTAGCGTTGGGATAAATGTTTTACTTTGCTTCATTCAGTGTTCCACCTTTTTTAATAAATAAGTTTTATACTCTAATTAGCATAAACAAATTTAGCTTTGAACGCAATGTTTCAAAAAAATTGCGCTCAAAGCTATGTTTTTCCAATCAATTTTTCCTCTAAATAATGTTTTACTTGAAAAGCTTAACTTCATTTAGTTAAAAGAAAAATCTTTGTATATCGTTCCATGTAACAACAACCATTAAGATCATCAATAGTACGATACCTACAAAATGCACAAGACCCTCTTTTTGACGATCGATTGGTTTACCTCTTACTGCTTCGAAGCCGAAGAACAATAGACGACCACCGTCAAGTGCTGGAAGCGGTAATAAATTCATAATACCAAGGTTAATACTTAACATTGCAGCCCAATTCATTAAATTGATGAATCCATATTGAGCTACTTGCTCTGTCGCTTTATAAATGCCTACTGGACCTGATAACGCATCTATAGTGAATTTACCGGTAATTAACATACCAAGCAATTCAAATATTCGAGCAGTCATAGTATACGTTTCTTGAGCGCCATAAACAACAGCTTTTAACGGATTAAATTCACGTGGGCTCTCATACTTAACCCCTATTTGACCATATTTTTCGCCATTTTGTTCTACTTCTTTAACCTTCATATTTAGGTTAACTCGCTGACCATCTCGTTCAACCGTAACATTAATATTTTCGCCTGGATGATCTTGTACAATGGCAGCTAAATCTTGCCATTTTTCAACTGCTTGTCCGCCAATGTCAACTACTTTATCACCTGCAAGCATGCCTGCCTGTGCAGCTGGATCATTTTCCACAACTTCTGTTATGATTGGCTCATACGTAGGCACACCATTAATTAATCCAATTAGCAAATAAATAAAAAAAGCTAATATAAAGTTAAATAACGGACCAGCAAAGATTGTCATAGCACGTTGACCGACTGTTTTAGCGTTAAATTGACGATCATATGGTGCGATTAACGTTTCTTTACCGTTTTCTACAAGCATACAATCTCTTGCAACATTATAACGAACTAATTTTTCTTCTTCATCATAGCCTTCTACAAATAATTCATTTTCTAAATCGGCACGCTCAACTTCTAAAAATAATAAATCTGGTAGTTGCTTATTATTTTGATTAAAGATTATTTTCTTTACAACATTCTCTTCATCTACAATAAGCCCTACTCGGTAACCCGGCTGTAGTTCGGTACCATCCATGTCCTCACCAGCCATACGAACGTAACCACCAATTGGCAATAAACGTATTGTATAGATTGTTTCACCATGTGTTTTCCCATAAATTTTTGGTCCCATACCGATTGCAAATTCTCGAACCATAATGCCTGCTCGTTTCGCAAACAAGAAGTGACCAAATTCATGAAAGAATACAAGTAGGCCAAATATTAAAATAAATGCAATAGCTGTTTGCATAATACCCCACCTTTAAAAGCGAATAGTTAACGATATCTTCTCTCTTTATTTTACCATGTTTAACACTGTTTTTCTTGTTTCACTGTCTACATGCAAAATCGTTTGCAAATCTGGTACTACTATATTGTTATGTGCTTGCATTACACGCTCAATCGTTTCATCAATTTCAAGGAATGTTATTTTCCCTTGTAAAAATGCTGCAACTGCCGCTTCATTCGCTGCGTTCATCGCTGTTAAAATTGTACCACCTGTGCGCCCAGCCTCATATGCTAGACGTAATGCTGGATAACGTTCAAAATCCATTTCTTTAAAATGAAGTTGACCAATTTGTGCTAAATTAAGTCGTTGTCCGTTATGCAGTGGCATACGATCTGGATAGCTTAATGCATATTGGATAGGTACACGCATGTCCGGCGTACCTAGCTGTGCAATGACACTAGTATCATGATACTCAACTAGGGAGTGAATAATACTTTCTCTATGCAAAAGTACATCTATTTTATCATAGGGCATATCAAATAAGACATGTGCTTCAATAACTTCTAGTCCTTTATTCATCATTGTAGCTGAATCAATCGTAATTTTTGCACCCATTGACCAATTCGGGTGGTTTAATGCATCTGCAACCGTAACATGCTTCAATTCCTCGCGTGTTTTGTCACGGAAGCTACCTCCAGAAGCTGTAATAATTAATCGTTCAATATTTTTCGGATTCTCACCATTCATTGATTGGAAAATCGCAGAATGCTCACTATCTACTGGTAAAATTGTTGCATTATATTTCTTGGCCTCTGCCATTACTAAATGTCCAGCGGTTACAAGCGTTTCTTTATTGGCAATGGCAATTGTTTTGCCCATGCGAATTGCAGCTAATGTCGATTCTAGTCCAACGCTTCCAAGAACCGCGTTTACAAGCACCGCTGAATCAGGATGTGTAGCAACCTCTACAAGCCCTTTTGCACCAAACGTAAACTGTACTTGTGGATATTCTTTAGCGAGCATAACTGCATCTTCTTCTAATTGAACAGATACAAGCTCTGGCTTTAAAGTTTCAATCATTTCACGCGTTTTTTCGATATTTTTTCCTGAAGAAAACGCTACTAAATGAAAGGCATCGCGTTGTTCTTTTAAAATATCATAGGTTTGCCAACCGATTGAACCAGTTGCACCAAGTAAACTAATTTTTTTCACGACAAATTGTCCCCTTTTTCTATCTCAGCAAATGATATAGCACGATTATTACCTCTCTGTTTAGAGTAAAATGCTATTATTATGGCTCATCGTCAGATCGTAGAGTTGATATCGGTTTCGACTGGGCGCTTTTTAAAGGCGTCCGATGAGCACCTATTGTTTTTAGTTACCAAAAAACATGTAAAAAATGTAGTAAAGGCACGACGAATAGCAGACTATCAAAGCGGTCTAAAATACCGCCATGCCCAGGTAAAATATTTCCTGAATCCTTTACGTCAAAATTTCGCTTTATAGCAGATTCCACTAAATCGCCCATTTGCCCAATAATTGACGCAATGATTGTGATGAAAATAAGTAAGACATAACCACCATTTGCAAATGGATAAATTGCTTGCATCGCGACAGCAAAGATTACAGCAATGACAATGCCACCTACAAAACCTTCCACAGTTTTCTTCGGGGAAATTTCTGGCCAAAGCTTATTTTTACCTAATTTTCTTCCAACAAAATATGCACCTGAGTCAGTTGTCCAAACTACTAGTAAACAATATACGACAAACTCTAGACCATAGCTTCGTGTTTCAATTAAGTAATGGAAACCTAATCCGACATAAAACGCACCTAATAAAATAAATGCAACTTCATCGAATGTAATTTTATTTTTCACAAGGACTACGTAAATGAGCAATAGCATCATTAGACCATACACAACCATTAAATCAGAGGAATAGCCAATTGCTTCTACTACTTTACTTGACCAGTCCTTTGGTATAACAAGGAGTATTAATGTTAGTAGCCCTAAAAAACCAGGCACTGAAAAAATTGAAATACCTTTCATTTTTAATATTTCATAAAAGCCAACAACAGCCATTGCAAGCACAAGAATTGTAAATGGCACTTCTCCATAAATAACAAATGGAATAAATAGCGCTGCTGCAATTATTGCTGTGATAATTCGTTGTTTCAAGTTGTTCCTTCTCCCTTCAACCCACCGTAACGGCGATTACGTTTCTGGTAGTTTTCCACCGCTTCCAGTAAGTTTTCCTCGCTAAAATCTGGCCACAATGTATTTGTAAACCAAAATTCTGTATAGGCGAGCTGCCATAACATAAAGTTGCTTAAGCGTACTTCACCGCTTGTTCGAATTAATAAATCTGGCTCCGGCAGATGAGCCGTCATTAAATGAGATGTCAAACATTCTTCTGTTATTTCTTGCATCGTTAATTGACCATCCTGCACCTTTTGAAGCATTGTTCTCATGGCGCTAACCATTTCGGAACGACTTCCATAATTCAGAGCAAAATTTAATATTAATCCTGTATTATGTTTCGTTTCCTCCATCGCCTCATACAACGCTTTTTGCGTATGTGCAGGTAATAAAGATGGATCCCCAATCATTTCAACACGTACATTACGCTCCATCATTTCAGGTAAAAAGGAACCTAAAAATTCTACAGGTAAACGCATTAGAAAATCGACCTCCGGTTTTGGTCGCTTCCAATTTTCTGTAGAGAACGCATATACCGTTAAAACTTTAATTCCTAAATCGGATGCAAATCTAGTTACCTTTCGGACTGTCTTCATACCTTCGTGGTGCCCAGCAACACGTGGCATAGCACGTTTCTTAGCCCAACGTCCATTTCCGTCCATAATAATCGCTACATGGGCAGGAATCGGCTCGTTTTTAGCAAGGGCAACACGTTCCTCCAATGATTGTGAATCCATATTTATTTGTTTACCTAATAGCTTTTTAAACATGCTAACTCCCCCACTACAACTAATCGGACGTATACTAACCTATCATAACAAACAAAAGCGCTTTTTGTCTTTTTTTCCCCTCTAAATTGACTATGTATGAACTATCTTATTTTAGAACTACACACATTTTAGGATGATCTCCGAAACGTGGGGTTGATTTCCGTTCCGACCGGGCGCTTTTCCGCTGACGCTTCGCTTTCGCGCAGAGCAGAGCTTCCTAGGGGCGTCCAGTCTTAACTCGAATCAACTTATCCTCATGACATACGTTTTAACAAAATGTCATCCCCAACTTTAGGTTGATGATTCCTTTATAAAGATAGGCTAGAAAACTTTTATCACGCCCACTCAAGTATGATTATTAAGATTATTAAGAGCTATTTCCCTTATTTCGTTCATTCCTCAATAATGTTTTTCTCTTCACGTAAAAAACAGTTCTTCTTAATCTTAAAAGAAAGAAAAAATAGATGAAAGGTATTTCTCTAAAACAATTAAAAGTTAATGTATAAGACTTTACTGAACCTTTTACATAATCATTTAAAAGTAAAGAGAAAAGACGTCCTGATATGTATAGGACGCCTTCATCTCATCAAAAAGTTCCATCATAGATGTGCAAAGCAAAATTATGCTTACACGTCTAAAATTTCTTTTTCTTTTTCTTTCGTTACTTGATCTACTTTAACAATGAATTCATCTGTTAATTTTTGAATATCTTCACCGTAGCCACGTAGACCATCTTCTGTGATTTCGCCAGCTTTTTCAAGTTTTTTCAGATCATCATTAGCATCGCGACGAACATTACGTACAGCAATTTTTGCATCTTCTGCTTCTTTTTTCACTTGCTTCACAAGATCTTTACGACGCTCTTCTGTTAAAGCCGGTATCATTAAACGAATAACAGATCCATCATTTGTTGGTGTAATACCAATATCTGATTTCATGATTGCTTTTTCGATTTCACCTAAGATTGTTTTATCGTAAGGTGTAATAACTAATAAGCGCGCTTCTGGTACCGATACACCTCCAAGCTGATTAATCGGTGTTGGTGCACCATAATAATCAACCGTAATGCGATCTAATAGTGAAGCATTTGCACGCCCTGCACGGATTGAAGCTAGTTCACGTGAAAAAGCGGCAATTGTTTTATTCATTTTTTCTTTAGCTTGTTCTAATACTTGTTTAGCCATTATGCGTTCCTCCTAACAACTGTTCCAATTTTCTCGCCTTGTACGGCACGTTTAATATTACCTGGTTCTGTAATTGAGAAGACAATTAACGGAATATCGTTATCCATACATAGAGTAGAAGCTGTTGAATCCATTACTTGTAAGCCCTGTTGAATAACGTCTAAGTATGTGAGTGTATCATATTTAACGGCAGTTGCATCTACTTTCGGATCTGCAGAATAAACACCATCTACATTATTTTTCGCCATTAAAATCGCATCTGCGTCGATTTCAGCAGCTCGTAATGCAGCTGTAGTATCCGTAGAGAAGAATGGGTTACCTGTACCTGCTGCAAAAATTACTACACGTTTTTTCTCTAGATGACGAACTGCTTTACGGCGAATATATGGCTCTGCTACTTGTGTCATTACAATTGAAGATTGTACACGTGTTTCAATTCCTAATTTCTCCAGTGCATCTTGTAACGCTAAAGAGTTCATAACCGTTGCTAACATACCCATATAGTCAGCTGCTGCACGATCCATTCCCATTTCGCTACCGATTTTTCCACGCCATATATTACCGCCACCTACAACAACAGCAACTTCTACATCAAGATCTACTACTTCTTTTACTTCTTCTGCAACAGCCTTGATTATTTTTGGTGATAAACCGAAGCCCGCTTCTCCAGCTAACGCTTCACCACTTAATTTAATAACTACTCGTTTATATTGTGGCACACTCATTGTAAACCTCCGTCAGACTTTATTTAAAACATCTCTATTCCCTTTTCTATTATAGTATAAATAACAATAATTTCTAGTTATGAATAAGGCAAAATAGAAAATTATATGGCTTATTACCATAAAGTTGGTTGATTTCCGTTCCAACTTATATACATAGCATACGATTTAACAAATGTTATCCGCAACTTTTGGCGATGAGCCAATTATATCTTTTTTTTCGCTAATTTCGGAAAAATAGGGAACACGCTATGTTGTGTTCCCCATTTTTTGTCTAGAAAATCTAGATATTATTTGATTAGGATCAAATGCAAGCTAAATTAGTTACCTTTAACTTGGCTCATTACTTCTTCAGCGAAGTTGTCTTCACGTTTTTCGATACCTTCACCAACAGCATAACGTACGAAGCCGTTTACTGAACCGCCAGTTGAAGCAACGAAATCACGTACTTTTTGATCTGAGTTTTTAACGAATGTTTGGTCAAGTAAACAAACATCTTCGAAGTATTTGCCAAGACGACCTTCAACCATTTTTGCTACGATGTTTTCTGGTTTACCTTCGTTAAGAGCTTGTTCAGTTAATACTTTACGCTCACGTTCAACTTCTTCTGCAGAAACTTCATCGCGAGAAACATAAGTTGGGTTGATTGCTGCGATGTGCATAGCAACATCTTTTGCAGCAGCAGCATCTGTAGAGCCTTCTAAAGTTACTAATACACCAATACGGCCGCCCATGTGTAGGTAAGAACCGAATGCATCTGCATCAGTTTTTGTTTTTACTTCGAAACGACGAAGAGTGATCTTTTCACCAATTGTTGCAATTGCAGATGAAATTTGGTCAACAACTTTTACACCTTCAGCATTTGTAAGCTCTAATGCAGCTTCAACTGTTGCAGGTTTAGCAGCAAGTAATTGTTCAGCTAATGAAGCAACTAATACTTGGAATTTATCGTTTTTAGAAACGAAGTCAGTTTCTGCATTTACTTCTAGGATGATTGCTTCGTTACCATTTTCTAAAATGTAAGTTGTACCTTCTGCAGCGATACGGTCAGCTTTTTTAGCAGCTGAAGAAAGACCTTTTTCACGTAGGAAATCGATCGCAGCATCTAAATCGCCATCAGTTTGTACTAACGCTTTTTTACAATCCATCATTCCAGCGCCAGTTTTTTCGCGTAATTCTTTTACTAATTGTGCAGTAATGTTTGCCATTTAGTGTTTCCTCCTCAAATTGGTTATACAAATTTTAGTGATAGGTTCTAAAAAAGGTGATAAGGGTTTTGAGCCACTTATCACCTTTTTCTAAACGTGAATTACTCAGCAGCAGCTTCTACAGCTGGAGCTTCTTCTTCACCTTGTTTTGACTCGATTAAAGCGTCAGCCATTTTAGCAGTTAAAAGTTTAACAGCGCGAATAGCATCATCATTAGCAGGGATTACGTAGTCGATTTCATCTGGATCACAGTTTGTATCAACAATACCTACTAGAGGGATGTTTAATTTAATAGCTTCTGCAACAGCAATACGTTCTTTGCGTGGGTCAACAACGAACATTACGTCTGGAAGAGCTTGCATATCACGGATACCGCCTAAGAATTTGATTAGACGTTCGTGTTCTTTTTTAAGTTGGATTACTTCTTTTTTAGGTAGAACTTCAAAAGTTCCATCTTCTTCCATTTTTTCGATTGCTTTCATACGTGCAACACGTTTTTGAATAGTACCGAAGTTTGTAAGAGTACCACCTAACCAACGTTGGTTGATGTAGTAGTTGCCTGAACGTTCAGCTTCATCTTTGATCGCTTCTTGTGCTTGTTTTTTCGTACCAACGAAAAGAACTTTACCACCGTCTTGACCAACTTGACGCATGAAGTCATAAGCTTCCTCTAATTTTTTAACAGTTTTTTGTAAGTCGATGATGTAGATCCCGTTACGCTCAACGAAGATATATTTCTTCATTTTTGGGTTCCAACGACGAGTTTGGTGACCGAAATGTACACCAGCTTCAAGTAATTGTTTCATAGAAATTACTGACATGTGTATTTCCTCCTAGTATGTTTGGTTTTTATCCTCCGCATTTATCACTTGCAACAAGCTACCCTAAGCTTAGAGCACCACTTACTACATCAAAATGCGTGTGTATTAATAACACCATTTGCAACTATATCATAGCTTTATCCTATTAGCAACTGTTTTAGTTATGAAATTTCAATAAAAGCTCGATTTCTGTTTTTCCTTTTTGAAGCTGTTTTGCAATTTCTTCGGATGTTTTACCTTGTTTCGCTAATTCAATAGCTTGTTGTTCCAATGTTAATGGCTTAGATTCTTCCTTTTCGGTTGCCTCACTTGGTTGTTGGGCCGAATGTACCACCTTAGCTTCAGCTTTAGCTCCACTTTGCTGCTGACGTGAATAAGCATTCGCTACGATATTTTTGGGCACATAAATGCGCGGTTCCTGATCTAAACTAACAGAACCGTCTACTGTGCTTTCTTCCTTTATAAGAGAAGATGGCTGTTCCTGTTGTCTCACAATCTGTTCTTCCTGTTTCACTGCATTCATTGGAGTTCCAGACTTTGAAGCTCTTTGCAGCTCTTGAATGAGGCGATCATTTTCATCTTTCATCTCAGCTAAATAAACACTGATAGTGTCATCCATTTCACGCATTAAGCGCTCCTGTTTTTTTTCTAAGTCCTTAAATTTTGCTAGCTTCGTATTTAATATGATAAGGAAATAAAATGAAAGTAGCTGTAAAATAAATAGAACCGCAATTAGTATGATTGTCATAGTAAACTCCTATCCACTAAAATCCACGAAATTTCCTTTAAACGGGTGCTGCGCTTGCGTTTCTCGCTTCTCGTTATCCTTATTTTTCTTTTTTCGAGTACCTTTTATATACTCTCCACCTGCTTCTTCATCTTCACTAATCCCATCCATACCCTCTGAAGTATTCACAACCTTTTGCTTGCGTTCTACTTCTTTTTTCAACGCTTCATTTGCGTGTGCTTGCTGAGCCAAAGTTTGTTGTTGTGCCTGATCAGCCATTTTTCCTGCTTCAAATGTTTTTGGAATAGCTATTTGTAGTTCGACACCTTTTAAACTCATAAGACCCCTCCTTCAACGATATGTATATAAGGATTATTATGCATTAATCATTTCATTAGTTAATAATTTTCGTAGCTTTAATAGCGCCTTAGAGTGGATTTGTGAAATGCGGGATGTAGATAATTCAAGCATTTCTCCAATTTCTGTTAATGTTAATTCCTCCGTATAAAATAAACTAAGCACTAGCTGCTCCTTATCATTGAGCTTTTGGATATTTTCCGCTAAATCCCCAAGCAGTTCTGACTTAACGACAGCTTGCTCAGGTGTCTTCGTCGTATCATCACGAATAACAAATGACTTTCCATCAGCCTCCTCTTGATCTTGCTGCTCATTAATGGAAAGAACATTTGAAAAGAAATGCTCCTGTACAGTTTGGTAAACTTCCTCAACAGGTAAAGCCATATGTTCCGCAAGTTCCTCAGGTGTTACATGACGCATATATTTTTGTTCTAACTGCTCAATCTGTACATCTAACTTTTTCGCCTTTTCACGTGCTGACCGTGGCAACCAATCTTCTTTACGTAAACCATCAATAATGGCACCTCTTACTCTAAAAGAAGCATATGTATCAAATTTCAAGTCTCTATTAATATCAAATTTATTCAACGCATCAAACAGACCTACCATACCTAAGCTCATTAAATCGTCTCGCGATACACTCTTTGGTAAGCTCGCTCCAATGCGTTGTACATGATAAGATACTAGCGAAATATATTTTTTTATAAGCAAATCACCTGCATCTGGATCACGTTCATTTATCCAGCGGTTCCACAGCTTTTGTTCATCGTTCAGAATTGGTTGTGTCATGTAATCCACCTCTCTAAGAAAAACGCATTTATTTATGCGCCTGTTTGCCACTGTCTTATATCAATACAAAAAACATTTTTAGCTATCGTTTCACTTTCGCTTCGTAAACAATCGTTGAAAGAAAATCCATTATGCCTCGGCATAAGCAACAAAGCGTAACTAGTTATTAGACATTAACATAAAAATCCATCTAATTCTTTCCTATATTATAACAAGAATCGACTATAATTTCATTTGTTTCTCGTATCCTATCACAGATTCTTTACATTTATGTGTCAGTATATGTTAGTTCGGATATATTCAAATAAAACACCCTAAGCTATAAAATAAGAATTTGCAAAAGAATTAAGATAACTAAAAAGAGCCGCTACTTGCGACTCCTTTTTTAAGCATTATTTAATTGTTGATCCGCCTCACGATTCATCATCGTTCGTACAGCCTGAGCAATCTCTTCCGAGTTCTCATCTTCAAACTCTACGGTTGAATTAGCCGTCGGTGTTTTTTGATTTTCTCCCTCTATATTCTCAGATTCGTTTTCTTCATGCTCACCTTCAACGAGTTCTTCATCGCCCTCAGGTGTGAATAAAACGTAAGCAATTAAAAATCTGACAATATACATGACGAAAAACATAATTATTCCCGCTACAAATGACCCTACGATAATACGTAGTGGTGTATAAGGTTTTAGAAATGTACTAAAAAAATAGATAGAAAAGGCAATTAACGCACCCCATAGGTTATAAAAAATAGAACCGAACATTATATTTCGCTCACTCCTTGGTTAACCGTTCGAATATGTAATGTCGACGTCGCAGGATTAAATTCAATTGTTCTACCACTGTTGCCGCCTGTGTCTTCGGCAACTAAACGAATTCCATGACGCTTCAGCTCATGCTTTACAGCTTCTACATTACGTGGGCCGATGCGCATTGAGTCCTTATCTGAAGTGAATTGAAACATTTGCGCACCGCCCGCAATTTTTGCCTTTAGCTTGAATTTTTGAACGCCTTCTAACTTTAATAAGTCAATCATTGCCGCAATGCCTGTGTCAGCAAATTTAGCCACATTTATTGACTCTTGTCTACCTAAACTCGAATCCGGCAACATCACATGTATTAAACCAGCAATTTTTTTTGATTCATCATATAAAATAACTCCTACACAAGACCCAAGACCTGATGTTCTTATCGTATTCGGTAACTTTACTACATCCATTTGTGCAATTCCAACTTTTACAACTTGGCCATCACTACTATTTAGCATCATCTACAAAACTCCTAATGCTTTAAAAATAGCATCAAATGAGTCTGGATCTGGTAATAAGAAGAAATGACCTCTTACTGTTTCCTGATCTTCTACACCGTCTTCAAAAATGGATGTGTTTATGACGATAACATTATCGCTAACGTGTGATAATTCAATTAAACCAATACTAATAATAGCACCAAACATGTCAACACTTAGTCCTGGCACAGTTGGATAAATTTTTAAATTCGTAAAGTCAGATAATGCCGATAAATAAGAGCCGGATAAAATATTACCCATTTCCTGCATAGCTGATAACCCTAACTCTGAAACAGGTCGTTTTTTAAAGTCGAATGATTCATCAAATATGAGACGACGGATAAAACGATTTGCTTGTTCAATTGGCAGGATAAAGAACATACTACCTTCAGCATCACCTTCAATGCGTAAATAGATTCCTACTACGACATTTTCAGATCCTCCTGCAAGCTCCATCATGTCATTAAAGGATACCATTTCAACCTTTGGTACTCGCATATCAATTTTTTTACCAAGCAAATTGGAAAGTGCTGTCGCAGCATGCGCAGCACCTATATTACCAATTTCCTTTAATACGTCTAAATGTAGTGATGTAATCTTTTGATTATATGTCATTATCGATCCCTACTTTAGTGGATTTAATACTTTCTCTAAATGCAATAAAATTAATAATCGTTTATCTATTTTGGCTACTCCTGAAATAAACTCTTCTTCCAGTGAACCTACTACTTCGGGCTGTGGTTCAATTGAGTCAGCTGGGATGTCTAACACATCATTTGCAGAGTCAACGACGAAACCTACTTCCATATCTTCTAATGAAATAATGATGATGCGTGTTGTTTCTTCATGCTCAGAGATCGGTAATTCAAATCGTTCACGTAAATCAACAATTGGCGTTACGACACCGCGTAGGTTAATAACACCTTTTACGTATTTTTCCGTTTTCGGTACACGTGTAATATGCATTAGTTTTTCAATCCCTTGTACATGTGACACTGGAATCGCATATTCTTTATCTGCTAGTTGAAAAACAATTACTTTAATACTTTCTTGTTCCACTGCGTTTGTCATTGTCTACACCTCTCTTATTCATTCACCTTATTTAATAAGTGCGTTACAATCCACGATTAAGGCAACTTTCCCGTTACCTAAAATTGTTGCACCTGAAATTGCAAAGATATTCGTTAAGTAATTCCCTAATGATTTCAGCACAATTTCTTGTTGGCCAATGAATGAATCCACAACTAAACCAGCAAGTTTCTCACCTTTTCGAACAATGACCACTGAATGGAATTCGTCACCCTGTGGTTCTTTGCGAGGTACCTCAAAGATTTCTTCTAAAAATACTAGTGGTACTACTTTGCCACGGAAATCGATTACTTTTTGATTATGTGCATTCATAATTTCTGATGAACGGATAATTGAAGTTTCAATAATTGATGAAAGTGGAATTGCATAAATTTCTTTTTCGATTTCTACTAACATGACAGAAATAATTGATAATGTCAGTGGTAATTGAATCGAGAATACTGAGCCTACATCTTGTGTAGATTCAATCGAAATATTTCCACCCAATGATTCGATTGTTGTTTTAACAACATCTAATCCAACACCTCGACCTGATACGTCAGAAATAACATCTGCTGTTGAGAACCCTGAAGCCAAAATAAGCTCATTAATTTGCTTATCTGACATCGAATATGATTGTTCTTGTGTAACGATACCTTTAGAAATGGCTTTCGCCAGTACTTTTTCACGGTTAATTCCTGCTCCATCATCTTCAATTTCAATGAAGACATAGTTACCACTATGATAAGCACGCAATACAACTGTTCCTTCTTCTGGTTTACCTTTTGCAAGGCGAGTCGTAGGATTTTCGATACCGTGGTCAACAGAGTTACGAATTAAATGAACAAGAGGATCCCCAATTTCATCGATTACTGTACGATCTAGCTCTGTTTCAGCACCAATAATTTCGAGGTTAATTTTCTTGTTTAGATCACGTGATAACTGACGAATCATTTTCGGGAAGCGATTGAATACTGTTTCAACCGGAACCATACGCATCGTTAAAATAATCGTTTGTAAATCACCCATGACACGGCTCATGCGCTCTACTGTTTCATTTAACTCTCCATGATTAACCTCAGTTGCAATAGACTGTAGTCGTCCTCGATCGATAACTAGCTCTTCAAATAGATTCATTAATATATCAAGTCGATCGATATTCACACGAATTGTTTTATTACCAACAGGCGCATGGCTTTTATCAGCCTTAGCGGGAGCTGCTGCTGTTGCAGGTTTAGGTGATGCACTATTTTTTTCTGGAACCGTAGCAGGTTTAGCTTCTACTTCTACCGTTGCTGTTGCTGCTACTTCTTGAATCGCTTGTTCTTTTTCACTATGTTGTTTTGGATCAATAGCAGCGACAATCACTTCATCAACTTCTGAAACTTTCATAATCTTTTTCTGCATGTCTTCAGCGGATTCTTTTGTTACAAAAGCTACGTAAAATTGTTGATCGAACTGTTCGTCTTCAAGCTTTTCTACAGATGGACTTGATTTAATAACTTCCCCATCTTTTTCTAAAATCTCAAACACCATAAATACTCGTGCTGCTTTTAAAAGACAGTCCTCACGTAATTTCACTGATATTTCAAATGCATTGAAACCCTGCTCAGCAGATTGTGAAATAACTGTTTGCTCAAAGCCGTCATACTCTAATGTACTTGCTACAACTGTAGTTGGTGTCTCAGTAGTTCCTACCACTTCAGGAATCGCTTCTTCACCTAATTCAATACGCTTTAATTGAGCAACTGTTGAAGATACATCACGTTTTCCATCTCCGCCATTCGCAATATCCATCACCATTTCTTCTAGATGGTCTACAGACTCAAAAACAACATCTAAAATTTCAGGAGATACATGGATTTTTTCGTTTCGGATCGCATCCAATACATTTTCCATTTTATGAGTTAAATCCGCTAAATCTTCAAAGCCCATTGTCGCAGACATACCCTTTAATGTATGCGCAGAGCGGAATATTTCTCCGACAATCGCCAAATCATCTGGATTTTTTTCTAGTTCTAATAAATGTTCACTACATGCTTGTAAATGGTCTTTACTTTCTTCAATAAACATCTCTAAATATTGATTGACTTCCATAAGAGGACACCCCTTTAAGGCAAATATTTCATTATTGTTTGTGCAATATCATCTACATCTGCTACTTCATTGACAAGCTGCGTTTCCACTGCCGCTTTCGGCATACCATACACAATGCAAGTTTCTGCTGACTCAGCGATTGCCATCACATTTCCAGTACTTTTTAGTGCTTTTAGTCCGTCAGACCCATCATGGCCCATACCCGTCATAATAACAGCTACTTTATCAAAATCTTTAAATTGGCTAACATCTTCAAACATCACATCTACTGAAGGTCGATGTCCAGATCTAGGTGGTTCATTATTATCAAGGACTATGCCAAAGGAGGTACCTATTTTTCTAAGTTTTAAATGATACCCACCAGGGGCAATATACGCTACTCCATTTTGCAGAATATCACCTTGCTCAGCTTCTTTTACGGTAATCTCACTCAATTGATCCAGACGATTAGCAAGAGATTTTGTAAATCCTGCCGGCATATGCTGGACAATTAAAATGGGAGCTTGAATTGATTTTGGGATTTTTGTAATTACTTCTTGTAAAGCCCTAGGCCCGCCTGTGGAGGTACCTATCAGTACAATTTTCCGACCTACTTTACTCCATTCTACATGTGGCTTTGATAGTTCTGCCCTTGTCGGAAAAACATTGTCAGAAGGAGTCACCCTGTCTTCACTAAGTGAATTTCTTCTAATGATACTTGCTTGTAATGGCTGTTCTTGTTGTCTTTTATTACTAGAAGGTTTCTTTAATTTCGAAATAGGTACCAACGATGCTTGTTCAACCTTGTGGACAAGTTCAGTTTGGATTTTATTTAAATCAAGAGAAATTGTTCCGCTCGGCTTTGCGACAAAATCTACTGCCCCAAATTCAATTGCCGATAAGGCATTTTCTGCTCCTCGTTGAGTTGTACTAGAGAGCATAACAACAGGTACTGGACATACAGTCATAATTTCTTTTAAAGCATCAAGCCCATTCATTTCAGGCATCTCAATATCCATCGTCACAACTGTTGGTTGCAATGTCTGAATCTTTTTTACCGCATCTTTCCCATTTCGTGCTGTTCCAACTACCTCAACCTTCGAGTTGCCAACAAAAAAGTCACTAATTAGCTTTCTCATAAAAGCAGAATCATCAACAACTAATAGCTTGCTTTTATGTAAAAAGTCCAATTAATCACGTCCTTTCGAAAAAATATTTCTTAATTTTGTTAAAAATTTACCTGCTGACTGATCATGTGCATGAATTTCTTCCACACGGTGTTCCATAAAACGCGCTACTATAAGTTGCAATGTCTTTGTAATAAGTGCGTCTGGATAGGCAAGCGAAAAAGGCACCTGCTCACGCACAGCCTTACGCACAGCAGAATCTTCAGGTAATGAGCCTAGTATCGTAACCTCTTTGTCCAAAAACCGTTTCATCGTAAGCTTAAGTCGCTCATTGGTTTCCAGTCCTTCTTCTTTACTATAAGCTCGGTTACAGAGTACATAAAATTGCTTGTCCGCATCTCGCATATGAATATATTTCATCATTGAATAAGCGTCTGTTATAGATGTTGGCTCTGCCGTAGATAAAACAATAATTTCATCTATAGAAGTTAATAAATCTAATGACCAATTAGTAGCTCCTGCTCCCATATCGAACAAAATGTAATCAAAGGTTTGTTGAAGTTGCTCAAATGCGTGAACGAGTCGTTCAAACATTGCCTCTGACCATTCTAAGACGCCCGACATACCAGACCCACCTGAAATATACCTTAAATTGTAAGGACCTTCAAATATTACATCATCCAGTAACTCATTTCCTTCCAAGTAATCTTTTAAACTATAAGAAACATTTTTTCCAATTAAAATATTGATATTGCCCATACCAATATCCATATCAACGATGACAACTTTTTTCCCTTTATTGGCCAATGTAATGGCAAAATTCGTCGTGAAGTTACTTTTACCAACCCCACCTTTGCCACTTACAACCGCAATTGCTCTACCTAATTCACCCTGCTGTTTCAACATTTTCAAGCGTAATGTTTCAGCTTGGTCTCTCATTTTTCTTCACCTTGAAAAAATAAATTTAGTACTGCTTCTAGATCAGCTTCTTCAATATCTTCTGGTACTTCTTGACCATTCGTATAGTAAGCAAGTCCCTTATTATATTTAATCATTAAATTAATCATTGTGCCAATAGAATTTGTTTCATCAATCTTTGTAAAAATGAATTTTTCAATTTGTAATTGCTTAAATTGCTCGATAATGTTTGCCATGTCCTTTTCTTTTGTTGTCATTGCAAGTACTAAGAAGGACTCTGCTTGATCATCAAATTTTATGAGACGCTGCAAATCATCTACATATTTTACTTCTTTATAATTGCGGCCTGCTGTATCTATAAACACTATATCTAAATGGGCCAATCGGTGGATTGCTTGTTCAAAATCTGTTGCATTATAGGCAATTTCGACAGGAGCCTGTAACAGTCCAGCATACGTTTTTAATTGCTCAATTGCGGCAATACGGTAAGTATCTGTCGTGATAAATCCTACTTTTTTCTTTTTCTCTAAAACTGCTCTAGCAGCCATTTTAGCAATTGTCGTAGTCTTTCCGACTCCTGTTGGTCCTAACACATTAATGTATTTTTTTTCATAGGATATACCTCCAACTGGTAGATCCTCTAATTCTTTGCGCAATAAACTTTTCGTAATCATCTTACATTGCGAAAAATTGATGTCTGACGCTTCTTTGACATGCGCAAAAAGCTCATCACCAATCGTTGTGATGAGCTCCTCACTTAGCTCTTGCTGTCTTAAGTATTCAATGAAGGATAAGAGTTCATCTGGATATTGATCTTGGATTGTCTTCTTATGCATCGAATGCATTAAAGATTTTAAATCTGCAATTTCCTTCCTCAAATCTTCAGAAATGCTAGCTTCCCCATGTAAGGGCGCATCATTCTGCGGTTGGACTTGGTGTATTTTAGCTTGAACAGCGTTCGTAATCTCTTGTAACCTTGCATTTTCATGTTTAGTTGTTGATGTAGGTAAAGCTACAGGTGCTGGAGCCATATTACTTGGCTCCATTGAATCAATACCTGCAACAACCTCAAAGCTCTTCTTTTTAATGATTCCAAAAAACTTTTTTGTAACGACTACTTTTGAGTTCAAAATGACAGCGTCCTCACCTAATTCAGCACGCACAAGCTTCATCGCTTCTGGTATGGAGGATGCATAATATTTTTTCATTTTCATTCAACATTCACCACCCCAACACTTTGAATTTCAACCGTAGCATCAAGTTCGTTGTAAGATAGAACTGGAATTTGCGGGAAATAGCGCTCCGTAAGTTGACGTAAATACATACGAACTGCTGGAGAGCATAAAATAATAGCAGATTGTTCCATAAAGGAAACGCGTTCCACCTCTGCAGCAATGGTCTCTAAAATCGTTTGAGAATCTTGTGGATCCATCGCTAAATAATTTCCATGATCCGTTTGTTGAATACTATCAGCAATTAATTTCTCTACTTTACCGGAGACAGTAATAACTTTTAATGATGAGCTGTCCCCTACGTATTGAGAAGTGATTTGACGTGCCAACGCTTGACGTACATACTCAGTTAATATATCAGTATCACTCGTTAACTTTGCATAGTCTGCTAGAGTCTCAAAAATAATTGGTAAGTTTCGCACTGAAACATTTTCTCGTAGAAGTTTACCAAGTACTTTTTGAATTTCTCCAGTCGATAATGGAGCAGGTGTTAACTCTTCAACTAAAATTGGATGCGTTTCACGTAAATGATCGATTAACTGCTTCGTCTCTTGACGACCGAGTAATTCATAAGCATTTGCACGAATCATTTCCGTTAAGTGAGTCGACACAACGCTTGGTGGGTCAACAACTGTGTAGCCAAACATTTCGGCATCCTCTTTCACTTGCTCCGTAATCCATTTTGCAGGTAGGCCAAATGACGGTTCAACCGTGTCAATTCCTTCGATAGAATCATCATCTCCTGGACTCATTGCTAAATAATGATCAAGCAGAAGTTCACCACGTGCCATTTCATTACCCTTTATTTTAATTCGATATTCATTTGGTTGTAATTGAATATTATCGCGAATTCGGACAACTGGAATGACAATCCCTAATTCTAATGCTAACTGTCGACGTATCATAATAACTCGATCTAATAAATCGCCGCCTTGTGCAGCATCTACTAACGGTATTAAACCATAGCCAAACTCAAACTCGATTGGGTCCACATTTAATAAATTCACAACGTTTTCAGGGCTCTTCATGCCGTCTGTTGCCACTTCTTCTTCAATTTCAAGTAATTCCTCTTCATCCTCTGGTTTCTTATGATCCATCATATAAGCACCAGCAATTAGTGAACCACCAATTGGAATTGTTATCCAGATAGGTATAGGTGTGAAAAATCCAAGTAAAAGTATTGTTCCACCCGCTACATAAAGCAGTTTTGCTTGAGCAAATAACTGTCCCGTAATATCTTCACCAAGACTACCTTTAGAAGATGCACGTGTTACGACAATCCCTGTCGCTGTAGAAATCAGTAGCGCAGGAATTTGTGAGACAATACCATCTCCCACTGTTAACTTAGAAAAATGATTTGCTGCCTCTGCAAATGGAAGCTTCATCTGCACAACACCGATGATGATACCAAATAATAAGTTGATAATAACCATGACCATTGAGGCAATGGCATCCCCTTTTACGAATTTTGTGGCACCATCCATCGCTCCGTAGAAGTCCGCTTCACCCGCTACTTTCTCGCGTCGTTCACGTGCTTCCCGCTCAGAAATAACTCCTGCATTTAAGTCCGCATCAATACTCATTTGTTTACCTGGCATCGCATCAAGTGTGAAACGTGCTGCTACTTCTGCTACACGCTCCGCTCCTTTTGTAATAACGATAAACTGAATTAACACAAGAATTAAGAATACAACTAAACCAACTAGTACATTCCCGCCGACTACAAAGTCCCCAAACGTTTCTACAACAGAACCAGCATCACCTTTTGCTAAAATGGCACGTGTTGTAGAAACACTCAGTCCGAGTCGGAACAAAGTTAACAATAAAATAACTGAAGGAAAAATAGAAAAGTCTAGCGCTTCCTTCATACTCATTGCTGTTAACAATACTATTAATCCTAATGTAATATTAATGACGATTAAGAAACTTAACATCCACGGAGGAAGAGGGATGATGAGCATCGCAACGATTAAAATAACCGCACCTAATACTCCTATATCGCGAACTTTCATTTGTGTCCCTCCTACTAAAAGCTTTAAATTTTCCGCTTAATTCGATAAACATAAGCAAGCACTTCTGCTATTGCTTTGAAAAACTCTTCTGGTACTTGATCGCCAATTTCTACTTGATCGTACATCGCTCGTGCTAATGGTCTATTTTCAACCATAACCACATCATGTTCTTTCGCAATCAGTTTAATTTTTTGAGCGATAAAGTCCGTACCCTTTGCAACGATGCGTGGGGCATCCATACTTTCATCATCATATTTGATGGCAATCGCATAGTGAGTTGGGTTTGTTATGACAACATCGGCGTTTGGAACCTCTGACATCATTCGACGCATCGCCATTTCGCGTTGGCGTTGTTTGATTTTCGATTTTATCAGCGGATCGCCCTCACTATTTTTATATTCATCTTTAATGTCTTGCTTAGACATTTTAAGATTTTTTTCGTAATCATGTTTTTGATACATCCAGTCTAAAAGGGATACACATAGTAAGACGAGAGAAGCAGCAATCCCCATGATACCAACAAGCTTACCCACTGTAATAAGAGTCATCCATGGGCTTTTAAAGGATAACGCCAAAACTTCCGGCAAATTTGTCCAAACGATAATTGTCGTAACGCCACCTATAAAGCCAATCTTTAACACTGACTTAAGAAGCTCTATAATGGCTTTAACAGAAAATATTTTTTTCAACCCTTTGATCGGGTCCATTTTTTTTAAATCAAACTTCATCGGCTCTAATGTAAATAGGAAACCGAACTGTAGGAAGTTACCTACTAATGCTCCAACAAACGCAATTCCCATTATTGGGACAATAATAAAAGCCATTTGCACTAATGTTTCTGTAAATAAGCTCATCACACTATCAATTGTTAATGTTTCTACGCGTATGTTATGAATAAAAGTTTGCCTGAAAAAAGCTAAAAGATCGTCTCGCAATGAACCTGCAAAGAAGAATAAAAAGATAAATACCATGAGCATGACAATTGCACTGGAAATATCCTGACTTTTGACAACCTGACCTTTTTTTCGAGCATCTTGTCGTTTTTTAGGCGTCGCCTTTTCCGTTTTTTCTCCCGCAAAATACTGTAAATCTAAATCCAGAAGTAGCAACATTTTACCCACCACCTAAAATAGCCATTACATCACGCATAGCATAAATCATAATGGTAATAAGCTTTTGAATAACTTGAATCATTACAGCCATCATTGTAAATAACACTAGAAAACTAACGCCTATTTTAATAGGAAAACCGACAACAAAAATATTTAATTGTGGTACAGTTTTCGCTGTGATCCCTAGCGCCAAGTCGACTAAAAATAAAGTTGCTACAACAGGAGCCGCCATTTGAAAGGCAATCGCAAAAACAGCCGTAAATGTTGTGATGATAAACTCTATATAACCGTCATTTGCGAAATTAGGAAATCCTTGATCCATCGGTAAAAATTGATAACTATAATAAATTCCATCGAGAATCATATGATGTCCATTGATAGCTAGTAAGAAAAGTAATGCTAGTGTATTAAAAAATTGTCCAATCAATGGACTTTGTGCACCTGTTTGCGGGTCAATAATATTGGCAATGGCAAAACCCATTTGAAAATCTATAAAGCTTCCGGCAATTTGAATTGCCGACATGATGATATAGCCTACTAAACCGAGTAACAGTCCAATGAGCGCTTCTTTCATCACTAAAAGTATGTAATCACCATTAAATACAAATGGTTCGACGTCAATTGTGTAATACATCATCCAAGCTAAAACTAATGCGAGAGTTATTTTAACTTGTGGCGGAATCGTTCTGTACGAGAAAAAAGGCACCGTGACAAAAAATGCCGATACGCGCACAAGTACTAATAAAAAAACCGTAAAATGCGGGATTAATTCATTCATCTACTCACCCTATATAACGCGTTAAATTCTCAAAAATGTCTCTCGCATAGCTAGTCACTTGTGATAACATCCAAGGACCAAAAAATACGATGGCTGCTAATACAGCGACGATTTTTGGAACGAATGCTAAAGTTTGCTCTTGAATCGATGTTGTTGCCTGAAAAATACTTACCGCTAAACCAGTGATTAAAGCAACTAATAGTAGCGGACCGCTTGTTAGAAGGATAATCATAATGGCACGCTCTGCAATTGAAATAACCAATTCACCTGTCATACTGTATCATCCCCTAAAAACTTTGTAGTAATGATTTCATCACAAGATACCAACCATCCACGAGTACAAATAATAAAATCTTAAACGGTAATGAAATCATAACCGGTGGTAACATCATCATCCCCATCGACATTAGCGTACTTGCGACAATCATGTCGATTACTAGGAATGGAATAAAAATCATAAAGCCAATTTGAAAAGCTGTTTTAATCTCACTCAATGCAAAAGCAGGTACTAGCATTGTAAGAGGAATTTCTTCTACAGATGCTGGCTTTTCTGCCTTATTATACTTTAAAAATAAATCAAGATCCTTTTGCCTTGTATGCTTACTCATAAACTCTTTAAAAGGCTCACTGGCACGATCATATGCTTCTTCGAGGCCAATTTCCTCAGAAAACAATGGCTGTAATGCCTCTTTGTTGACCTCTTGAAATGTTGGGGCCATGATAAAGAAAGTTAAAAATAAAGCAAGACCTACAATGACCTGGTTTGGTGGCATTTGCTGTGTCGCCAATGCAGTACGCGTAAACGATAACACAATAACAATTCGTGTAAACGATGTCATCAAAATTAAAATACTCGGTGCCAGTGAAAGAACTGTTAACAGTAATAGAAGCTTCACAGAGCTGGAGACATTTGTCGGATCGCTGTTGGAAAAAATACTGATTACATCATTCATTTCTCATCATTCTCCTTTTGCTTCCATTTCTCCAGTTCTTCATTGCGCTCCTGTTTAATTTCAGTAATCTTTTTTTCAAACAGCTCACCAAAAGAGGTTTGTTTTTGCTGTACGGATGAACTATCATTATTTTTTTTCTTAAACTTAGATAATACTTCTGCAATATACGGTGATGTTGCTGCAAGTTCTTGTCGTTCATTATATAGTGCTAAAAGTGTTGCAACTTCATCGGGATCAGTAATTTCACGTAATAGCTGGACATCCTCACCGACCCCAACTAAATAGAGTGTTTTACCTACTTGTAATAGTTGTACTGACTTTTGGGCACCTAGTGATAAACCGCCTAAATTTTGTACTAATTGATTACGTTGAAAGTTTAAATTTCTTTTATTTAAAAACTTCATTAATCCATAAAATAAAGCTACAACAAAAATAAGCGCCAATACCATTTTTATGTATTCCCACGCAGATAAGCCTCCAGCCGCTGGTATATCTGAATCTTTCTTAGCAGCTGGAGTACTATCTTCTTTACAATCTCCTTTAATGCAGTCGCTCACAAAATTCGTGTCAGATTCTGCATATACAGAAGTAGGTGTAGGGTACAAAAACAGGAAGGATACAAGAAATGCGAAAATCATCGTTAGACGAAATGATTTTAACATTTGCATTCAATCATCCTAGAGCTTTTTGAATCGCTTCAATTACACGATCAGCTTGGAAAGGTTTCACAATAAAATCTTTCGCACCTGCTTGAATTGCATCGATTACCATTGCTTGTTGTCCCATTGCTGAACACATAATAACAGTTGCATTTGGATGTGAGCCCTTAATTGCTTTAAGAGCTGCAATACCGTCCATCTCTGGCATTGTAATATCCATTGTTACTAAATCTGGCTTTAATTCGTTGTACTTTTCAACAGCCTGTAAACCATCAGCTGCCTCCCCAACAACTTCAAATCCATTTTTCGATAAAATATCCTTGATCATCATGCGCATGAATGCAGCATCGTCTACAATCAAAATTCTTTTAGACATGGTTAACTCCTCCAATTGAAACTATCTTAAATTATTCAAACGCTCTGCTTGACTTAAAACATCTGTAATACGGACACCGAAGTTTTCATCAATAACAACGACTTCACCTTTAGCTATTAAACGGCTATTAACTAAAATATCAACAGGTTCACCAGCTAATTTATCTAGTTCAATAATCGAACCACTAGATAGTTCTAATATCTCTTTTACAGAACGCTTTGTACGTCCTAACTCTACAGTAACTTGCAATGGAATATCAAGTAGCATATTTAAATTTCTAGCTTCAGATTGCGAGATAACATTCGGATCAAAACTAGCAAACTGTGCTTGTTGAACATTGACCGGTTGAACAGGTCTTGTTGCTTGCGGAATCGGCTGTTGCTCTTGATACATTGGTTGCTGCACCGGCGCTGGCTGCTGTTGATATACTGGCTGCGCAGGCGGTGGTGTTACAGGTGCTTGTGGTTGGACAGGCGACGGTGCTACTGGCGCTAGTGTTGCAGCCACAGGTTCTTCGATTGATTCTGTTTCTCCTAATAGAGATTTAACAATGTTTTGACTAAATTTCAGCGGTAATAATTGCATGATATTCGAATCAATTAAATTACCAATTCTCAATCTGAACGATACTTTTACGAGTAAATCATCTTCAGGAATATTTTCTCGTCCTTCATTTTGAGAAATATTCATTAAGTCGATAGTAGGTGGAGAAATATCCACTTTTTTATTAAATACTGTCGACATTGAAGTAGCCGCAGAACCCATCATTTGATTCATAGCTTCTTGCACGGCACTTAGCTGAATCTCACTTAAATCTGGTTTCGGATTTAAGCCATCTCCACCTAACATTAAATCAGCAATAATCGCTGCATCGGATTGCTTAATAACAAGTAAATTCATACCTGTTAATCCGATTGTATATTCAACCTGTACGGCTACATAAGGATGAGGAAATTCCTCTTCTAATTTATTTCGGTTAATCATTGAAATACTTGGGGTAGTAATATCTACCTTTTGCCCTAGTAACGCTGAAAGCGCTGTGGCAGAGCTTCCAAAAGATATATTTCCTACTTCACCTAACGCATCTTGGGCAAACGAATCGAGGTAATCCTCTACTCTTAAATCATTCATATCCTCATTTGTAGAAGCTTCAGTGCCGCTGTTTTTATCTTCCAACGTTTCGCCCCTTAATAACGCTTCAATTTCTTCTTGGGAGAGCATTTCATCACTCATCTTCGTCTCCTCCTTTCAAAGGGTCGATAATCTGGATTGCTAATTTTTTACCTTGTTTTCCTGGTTGAACCGTAAATTTCGGTAATGTTCCTACCTTTAATAGTAGTGGATCTTCAATTTTTTGTTCTAATTGAATGACATCCCCAATTTGCATTGTGAGGAAATCCTCAATGGTAATGTCGGTAATACCTAGTTCAACAGAAACTGGTAGTTGTGCTTGTTTCACGCTTGTTTCAAGCATTTTAGTTTGCTCTGGAGACATCTCTTTTGTATTTGCCTGCATCCAGTAGCGAACAGAAAGATTTGGAACAATAGGCTCCAATACAACATGCGGAATACAAATATTGATCATACCGCTTGTCTCACCGATTATCGTATTTAAGGAAATAACGACAACCGTTTCATTTGGCGAAATCATTTGTAAAAATTGAGGGTTGACCTCAAGTTCTACTAAAATCGGATCAATTTCCGCAACATTTTCCCATGCCTCGCGTAAATTGTCGAATGAGCGCTCAAAAAGGTTTGTCATAATTTTAGTTTCAATTTCTGTTAAGTTATCCACATTACTATGACTCGCCCCACTACCGCCCATTAAACGATCTAACATAGAGTAGGCAATGTTTGGGTTTATTTCCATTAAGATATTACCATCTAATGGCGGCACTTCAAACACATTAATGAGTGTCATATTCGGAATCGAACGTACAAACTCTTCAAATGGTATTTGGTCCACTGATGCAACAGTAATCTGCACATAGCTTCTCAGCTGTGCAGAAAAGAAGGTTGTCAGTAATCGTGCAAAATTTTCATGTATTCGGGTCAAACTTCGGATTTGATCTTTTGAGAAACGTAGTGCACGTTTAAAGTCATATACTTTAACCTTACGCACCTCGTCCTCTTTTTTTATATCATCAGCTGACATTTCCCCCGTTGATATTGCGGAAAGCAGCGCATCTATCTCTGATTGAGATAATACATCTCCTGCCATTTGCCCACCTCCATTTCAAGCAGTTTCTTTATTATTGTGTGATGAAGGAGGTAATATAAATTTCCTGAACTTCTCCCTCTTGCATCAATTCATTTAATCGTGTTTTTAATGATTGTTGGAAAATTTGTTTACCTTTCTTACCTTCTAAATCCTTTTGCTCCATTTCAGAAAGCTCTTGAATAACAATGTTTTTCACTTGGAAATCACGCTTCGTTAACTCAGTACCAGCATCTTTATTTGTTGTTTGAATTTTTAACGATATGCGTACAATTTTGTTATCAGCTAGATTTGTCGTAATTTCTGGAATTTCTACAGAAGCTTCTACGATTTCATCAATGGTTGGCTCAAGAGATCCTGCTGGCTTATTAAATTGGGTATATAACACAAACCCAATCCCCCCGATAAGTATGATTGCTACTAGTACGATGATAATCATCGTTAACACTTTGTTATTCTTCATCTTCTTCACCTCGTAGATGCGGGTTTGATAGTATTTGTATATTTTTATAAAAGGCTGTTACCTTTTGTCGCACCTCATCTTCACTCTGTAAAACAATGATTTTAGTTCCAGTCGTTAATGTAATGGTCGTATCTGGAAAAGATTCGACCGTTTCTATGTATAAAGCATTCAATGTAAATACTTTGCCATTTAAACGTGTTAGTTCAATCATTGAAATAGGGCCGGGTCTAGCACGAGAGCCGGCCCGACCCTCCCTCATATGAAATTATGTTTTTAGTTTTGACCACTTTGTAATCTTAACCAGTATTTCTTTACTTACAAATTACTTAGCGTTTTAAATTCACAAGCTCTTGAAGAATTTCGTCAGAAGTTGTGATAATACGTGTATTTGATTGGAAACCACGTTGCGCCACAATCATCTCTGTAAACTCCTCTGAAAGGTCTACATTGGACATTTCTAACATGCCAGATTGAACGGCACCCATCCCTCCTACTGTTCCAACTTGAGCGTATGGTTGTCCAGAGTTTGCTGAAGTTTGGTAGTAGTTACCGCCCACTTTTTCAAGGCCACCAGCATTTGGGAACTTTGCAAGTATAAGTTGACCTGCATATTGTCGGTCACCTTTATAGTCTACATACGTAACTGTACCATCTTGACCAATATTCATTGATTGCGCTGTTGTAGGGATACGAATCGGTGAAATATCAGCTGCGAAATCCATACCCTCTGCGATATTACCTTCTAAATCAGCTAGTCCATTACCTTCTTTTTGTTCGTCAGCTGCAGAACCATCGATTGAATCGCCATCAGCAGAAATCGATAATTCATCACTAGCGTGACCGACTAAATATTTACCATCGGCATTCACAATATATCCGTTCCTATCCATGTAGAAGTTACCAGCACGTGTATAGAGAATATTGTTGTAACCCTCTGCATCTAGTACCCCATCTTCATCAGGTGCACCATTTGCATCACCTACCATGAAGAATCCATCACCACCGACGGCTAAGTCTAACTCGCGGAAAGTTGTTTGCATTGAACCTGAACCGTGAATTGTATCGATTGCAGCAAGTTGTGAACCTAAACCGATTTGTTTAGCGTTAACACCACCGCGAGTTTGAGTAGGTGAAGAGGCACCTGCTGACGTTTGAGAAATTAAATCTTTAAATACTACACGTCCTTTTTTAAAGCCGTAAGTATTAACGTTAGCAATATTATTCCCAATTACATCCAGCTTTGTTTGGAAGTTTTTTAAACCTGAAATACCAGAATACATAGAACGTAACATAATGTCGTTCTCCCTTCGTCTATTAATTGTATGCTTCTATCAATCAGCACACCTAGGCCTCCTATTACAGGTCCAGCCTTTACAGCACGATTGTGCCATCAATATTAGTAAATATTTGCTGTTTCGCTTCCGTGCGGTCCATCGCGGTAATGACAGTTGCGTTTTTAGCACTGACAATTAAAGCTGCTTGATCCATCAAGACTAATGGTTGTTTGACACCTTTTGAGTGTGCTTCAAATACCTTTTCTGATACAACCTGCCATTCTTGTTTAGAGATCGCTATATTACGCTCGATAATACGTTCATGCGCATGCTTGCTCACTTTTAATTCTTGTTGCTTGGTAGCTTCCTGTAAATGAGCTTTAAACGATTGCTGTGTTTTTATCGGCGTAGGTTGTGTCTGGCGAATAGATGGATGCAATGGTACACGATGTATTGAAAACTGATCCATCATTCTTCCCCACCTCTATTCGCTAATTACGGTAAACTCTTTATCTGTTAATTTTTTATCATTGTCTAAGACATAATGAATTACGCCATCTTTATTCGAGACAGAAACGATACGTCCTTGTAGTTCTTGCTCGCCGTCTTTATAGGTAACTTTTTTACCAATGAGCTTGCTTGCTTGTACAAGAGGAGATTCTTTTTCAGTATTGTTATCACTCGAATTCGTTCCTGAACCGCCTAAAATAGCTGAAATATTGCCAGGCGTTATTTCCTTACCATCAGCTAATACGAATACTATATCTCCGTCTACAAATTTCAACGATTCAATAATGCCAGTTCCTTCATTGATAATAGGTTTCTTGTCTTCATCCAACTCTTCTGTTATCTCATGCCATTTTACTTCTTTACCAACAAATGTTGTATAACTCATAAGCTGTGTTTGTTGCTGTGAAGCTAGTAATGAATTCATCGCTTTTGTCATATTTTGCATTTGTTCTAAAGAAGAGAATTGCGCCATTTGAGAAATAAATTCTCGGTCGTCCATAGGATTTGTTGGATCCTGATGTTTTAATTGTGCAATTAATAGTTGTAGAAAAGCATCTTTACCGAGTTCCTTATTACCCGTTTCCCTAACTGGCTTCTTATAATTCTGATAGTAAAAATCGTCCGTTATTTTTCCAGTCATTTTATCAGTCTTTGTATCTGCCATATTTACACCTCCTCACTAATTAAATAGTCATGAAAGGACTTGCCTTCATCGTCATCGTCGTTTTTTTGCTCTTCCTCATCTTGCTGTTGTTGCTTAAAGAAATTATTGAAGAAGCTTTGGTCGCGTTGTTGACGATCTGCATCTTGTAGTGATTGAGCAATATCAAGGCGATCCACTTGAATATTTTGCTGTACGAAGGCTTGCTTTAATTGGTGTGCCTGACTATCAAGTAATTCACGACCTTGAGCAGTTGAAGCAAGTAAGCGTGCTGTAATGACACCGTCATTTTGCACAAGCTCGATACGAATTGTCCCTAGATTTTCTGGATACAATTTCAATGTTAAGCGTGTAATACCTTGTGCATTCGAGATTTGGGCTCTATTGATAATTGCTTGCATCTCTTTTAATAATGCCTCTGACTGCGCCGGTTTTGCAGCAGGTAGTGTCACTTGGAACGAATCTGCTTTTGTTTGGACTGTATTGGAAGTCACCATTTCATTCGCACTTGTGTCCGTCTGTTTTGTAACTTGAACTTGTTGAACTACTTTCTGAAAGCCTTGTAACGGAAGTGTTACTGTTGTTTTCGTCGTTACTTGCTGTGCCGTTTGAAACGTCTCAACTTGTGTTTGCATCGTTGTCAAAAGACTCTTGACGTTAGTTAACACGTTTTCTTGTGAAGCTGTTAAGTCTGTTTTTTGTCCAACTAGCTGTGCTAACTTTAACACTTGAAGCAATGGCGCTATTTCTTTCGGTGTCACTTGTCCTTCACCTTGTATAGCTGCTACGATTTGTGTTTGGAGCATTGGTGCCTGAGCGTCTACTATTGCTAAAAGCTCCCATATATCACTTGCTTCTTGATCTTCCCCTAGTAACTGTTGTACTAATTGTTGGAGTTGCTCAGTATCAATCCCCAATGCATCCATTAAGTGATCAAGATTTAGCATTTCATCTATTGCAACAGCTTTACCTTCTTCACCAATTTGAAGCATTAACAAGCCATCGTCATGTGGGATACCTAGTACATCTAGTACTTCTTCTATAGACTTGGCATTTAAAACTGCTGCTAAGTCAGAGGTATCTTTTGTATCTGTTGACTGTGTTTGCTGCTGTATGTTATTTGAAGAAGAAATAACCTTTCCAAACACTGATCCAAACGTTTCTAACTTTTCTTTGTTCGACGGTCCATTTGCTTTCATATTGGAATCGCCTGTTGTTGAAGACTTAGTAGCCGCGTTTTTAGTTGGTATAGCCTTAGACATCATTTGCATCATTGCTACATCCATCATTTCACCTCCTTTCAGATGTTCTTATTGTTTAGCCATCATTTCTGTATATTTAGCTGCATCTTGTGGTTCCATTTTTTCTAGAACCGCCGCTAATTTATCTGGCTTTAAATTTGTTAAAATACGAAGTGCTTCTGTATCACTCATTTTAATTAGAACTGGCGCTGCTGCTTTAGGGGACATCTTATCGAATGTTTTTAAAATATCAGTAAAGTCACGCTTTACGTCACTTTGCTCCCTATTTAATTTTTCAACTTCAAATTTCAGCTGTTCATTTTCTGTCGTTAACTTTTCTTTTTCAGAAGTTGATGTATCAATCTTTTTTTGTAGCTGTACAATTTCTGCTTCTTTTTCTTGTATTTCAGCCTGTAAATTTACAACCTTCGAATCATTATTGACTACGGCATCTTTTGCTTGTTGTTCTTCTGAAGGTATGAATGGTAAATTTTCAAATGCCTTCTTCCCTAAATCAAAGACATTCGTATTCATTAGGGTTGCAACAACAAGTAAAATTGCCGCTACAAACATAACTGGTATTACAAACCATGTAAAAAACTTTCGAATGCCTCCTGATTTACGTTTAGGCGGTAGTTCTTCTAATTCCATCTTAAGTCGATTGTCTTTTTTCGTCATGAAATCACCTGATTTCTCTCTTGTTATACGTAAGCGATGAAATCTCATCTAAAAAAATGCCTTCGATACGATCCTGCTCTTGCTGGAACACTTTGAAATCTTTTTCTCGCATTTTTTCAAATTTACGTACTTCCAAGTTTTTTTCTAATAATTTTTCTTCGTGCCAGTTCATTTTCGCACGAGCTTGAACAACTTTCTGCTGTACATCAGCAATTGTTTTTTCGAGGCTATCAATAAAACGTGCATAATGATGAACTTCCTCTATTGAAGAACCGACAGCTAAACGCTCCTGTTGAAACTCTATTAAATCTTCTTTCTTTTTTAACAACTCATATAACTTTGTCGCTACTTCTTCAAAAGAACGTACAGATTCTTTATAGGCAATTTCAGTTTCATTTTTTTCCTGCTCTCGAATGGTTAACACTTTTTCAAAACGATAAATATAACTTACCACCCTAACGTCCACCACCGTTCGATAATGAAATTAACTCATTCATACTTTCCACAAGGGTCACTTTATCTAAATAACCTTGCTTTAAATAAGCGGTAATGAGCGGTTCATAGTAAATAGCTTCATCAATTTCTTTTGACGTTCCTTTCTTATATGCACCGATATTAATTAGATCCTCAGACTTGTCATATGTATAATAAAGCTCTCTTAATCGTTCTGCAGCCTTTTTGTGCTCTGGTTCTGCCACATGATTCATCAAACGGCTGACGCTTTTTAATACATTAATAGCTGGATATTGACCTTTATTGGCAAGGTTTCGATCAAGGACTATATGACCGTCTAAAATCCCTCGTACAGTATCTGCAATCGGCTCATTCATATCATCACCATCTACTAATACTGTATAAAATGCTGTAATAGAGCCTTTCTCATTAGTGCCTGTGCGCTCTAATAATTTAGGTAAAATCGCAAAAACAGATGGTGTGTACCCTTTTTGAGCTGGAGGTTCACCTGTCGCAAGACCAATCTCACGCTGTGCCATAGCAACACGAGTCACAGAGTCCATCATCAACATGACATTTAAGCCACGATTTCTAAAATACTCGGCAATCGCCGTTGCGGTAAAGGCACCTTTAATACGCATTAGTGCAGGCTGATCGGAAGTGGCAGCAACAACTATAGAACGACTTAAACCCTCTGGCCCTAAGTCTCGCTCTATAAACTCACGAACTTCACGACCACGCTCTCCAATTAGTGCGATTACGTTTAAATCCGCTTGTGTATTTCGCGCAATCATACCGAGCAGTGTACTTTTCCCGACCCCAGATCCTGCGAAAATACCAACACGTTGTCCATTACCCACTGTAAGCATGCCATCAATTGCTTTAACGCCTACTTCGAGTCTTTCATTAATAGGTGGGCGTGTTAGCGGATTTGGTGGATCCTGCTCTGTCGGAACTGACATTAATCCTTTCGGCAATAAAGTTCCATCAATCGGATTCCCCATAGAATCAAGTACTTTACCAATTAGCTCGGGGCCAACTTTTACTTCAAGTGGTGCCCCTGTACCTTCAACTAGACAGCCAATTGATATTTCTCTTAGGGAGGTAAAAGGCATTAAGACGACAATTTCATCTTTGAAGCCTACAACCTCTGCCAAGATAATTTGATGACCGTTTTTAGAAGTTTCCACATAAATTTTACAAACGTCACCAATGGAACTATCTGGACCTTGCGACTCAATCATCAAGCCGACAACTCTAGTAACTCTACCAAACTTTTTAAAGGTTGGTATTTGAGGAATTTGTTCGATTAATTGAGCCGTTTTCATCTAGATCATTCCTTACTTTCTAATATTTCATGTAATTTCAATCTTAGTTCGTTTAATTGCTCATCAATACTTACAACAATACGGCCATGATTTGTTTCTATATAACAATCTGTTTCATTTTCTAAATCCTCATTTACAAAAATCATAAATGGTACGTCAGTTGGGAACATTTCAGCTAGTTCATCACGATTACCAGTTATTAATGCATAGTAAGTAGGTGAAACATAGATTTTTATTTCTTTCATTTCTCTTGCTTCTTTAAGTCCTCTACGAACGATTGACACAAATAATTCGTTGTCTCGCTCTAAAGATGTATCAATAATTCGCTCTGCGGCGGTTAAACCTAGCTCTAAAATAACCGATTCTTGATCTTCAATATATTTCCGAGCATTCTCCCCCGCTTGAATAATTATTTCATTGGCCGTTTGGAGAGATTGCGCCAGCGCTTCATTCGCTTTGTTTGTCCCATCCTCATAACCTTGACCAAATCCTTCATCATAAGCTTCTTGCACTCGATTAGGTCGTTCTTCTTCCCAGTCTTGCTTTAAATGTTCAATTTCCTGGGAGAATATTTGCTTTTCTTGTTCAAAAGCCTCGCGTTCAGCCTGTATAGTAGCTCTAGCTTCCGCAAGCAAGCGCTCGCGTTCTTCTAGCACTTCTTCCATAGTAATCTGTTTTTGAGGTTGAATTTCTCCATTTTCTATCTCATGCAACTCAAACATTTCACGGATTTGAATCTTTTTGACATGATCGCCATTGGACTGTGTATGTACAGAACGGATGATTCTAGACAATGACGTCATCTCCTCCACCACGTGCAATAATAATCTCACCAGCATCCTCTAAGCGACGAATGACCGCTACAATTCGAGATTGCGCTTCCTCTACGTCACGCAGACGAACAGGACCCATAATTTCCATTTCTTCCTTAAATGTCTCAGCCATACGTTGTGACATATTGCGGAAAATAATGTCTTTTACTTCTTCACTTGAAACTTTCATTGAAAGCAGTAAGTCTTCATTTTCACAATCGCGAATAACACGTTGTATCGAACGATTGTCGAGCGTAACAATATCTTCGAATACAAACATACGTTTTTTGATTTCTTCTGCAAGCTCTGGATCTTGAATTTCGAGTGCATCGAGAATCGTTTTTTCCGTTTGTCGGTCTACACCATTTAACACTTCAACAACTGCATCAATGCCACCCGTTTCAGTGTAATCTTGTGTCACAGTCGATGATAACTTACGCTCTAAAACGGATTCAATTTCACTAATAACTTCTGGGGAAGTTGAATCCATTACAGCAATACGCTTAGCTATATCAGCCTGTACTTCCTGTGGCAATGAAGATAAAATCACACCCGCTTGCCCTGCCTCTAAATAAGAGAGAATAAGGGCAATTGTTTGTGGATGTTCATTTTGAATAAAGTTAAAAATTTGTGCTGGATCAGCTCTACGCGCAAAGTCAAAAGGACGTACTTGTAAAGAAGATGTAAGGCGATTAATAATTGTTTGCGCCTGTTCTACACCAAGAGCTTTTTCCAATACTGTCTTCGCGTAACCAATACCGCCCTGTGTAATATAATCTTGTGCAAGTGCAATATTGTGAAATTCCTCAATAATTTCCTCTTTCACATTTGCTTCTACTTTTTTAACGCTTGAAATCTCTAATGTTAAACGTTCAATTTCTTCTTCTGTTAAATGTTTATAGACAGAAGCTGAAACCTCAGGCCCTAATGAAATTAACAAGAGAGCGGCCTTTTGTTTTCCTGTTAATTCCTTTTCTTTCTTGGACACAGCCGAACCTCCTAGTTAGTCTTCCGCAATCCAACTACGCAGTAACTTCGCAAAATCGTCTGGCTTATCTTTGGCCATTTTTTCAAGCTGCTTACGACGCATTGTAGCTTCCGTTTCAATTTCTTCATTTATATCTTCAATCATTAGTTCTTCTTGTTCATCTAGGATACTTAGTTCTTCTTCTTCCTGCGCACGTTTTCGTGAACGGACAATGAAGAATGCAAGCAATACTATGACAGCAAGTAATATGCCGCCAATTACCCAAACCCACCATGGAATAACAGATTTTTCGCTAGCTGTCTCTGTTACTTTACCATTTAAAGGATGCACTGAAACAGCTACTTTTTCATCGATTTGATCTTGAGTAAGTTCAGTTGCTACATCTTTAGAAATCGTCGTACGAACAATAGTACTTAAAATTTGCTGGATATCCTCACGAATACCATCTGGTAATGTTGCTGCGTCAGTTGCTGTCGGCGGTTCAACAATTACTTGGATCCCAATATCTTGAATTTTATATGGTGCCTCTTGGATTTCTTTGCGTATACGATTTACGTCATAATTAATTGTTTCTTCGGTATGCTCGGAATCCCCGTTACCCATGGTACCTTCGTTATAAGTGGTAAAGTTATCTGTCGTCGTTTCAGCTTCAGGTGTACCAGTAGCCGCAGCTGTACCAGAATATTGATCCGAAATACGTTGAGCACTAATGGCGATTCCTTCCATATTCTCTTCATCAACCGGTGTAACTAGGTTTTCTTCACGATTTTCTTTTTTGAAGTCGATGTCTGTTGTCACAGAAACAATTACTTTGTCTTGTCCCATAAGCGTACCTAGCATATTTTGGACTTGACGTTGTAGATCACGCTCAACCAATTTCTTCGCTTGTAACTGACCTTCAGCTGTCGTAGTTGAAGCTCCGTCAGTAGTTGGAGCATTTAGATCAAAGTACTCAGAAAATTGGTTAGAAATAACAATATCGTCCGTCTTTAAATTCGGAACACTTTTGGCAACTAAATTGTACATAGTGGCAATTTGTTGCTCAGTAAATTTATAGCCAGGATCAGTATTCAAAACAATAGATGCTGTCGCATCTTCTTTAACATCCTTTAGGAAAACTCCCTCTTCTGGAACGTTGATCATTACCTTTGCATCTTTTACACCCTCTAGATTTTTAAAAAGCTTTGCAATTTCTGTTTCAGTCGCAGCTTTTTTTAATAGGTTAAACTCATTATCTGTCATACCAAACCCAGAGCTATTTGCAAACGAGTAATCAATCGACCCTGTTTGCGGATATCCGTCCGATGCCAACTGTACTAACAATGAATCAACTTGTTCTTCAGGCACTAAAATCGATGTTCCCCCCGGTGCAAGTTCATATTTTACACCTTTGGTATCTAACTCTTCCTTCACTTTTCCGATTTCACTTGTCGATAAATCTTTATAAAGTGGTACATATGTAATTTTTGTGGCAAAAAATGTAATAACAGCAGCAAGTGCTAGTACCCCTACCACTGAACCAATCATTACAATTTTTTGTTTTTTACTACGACTTGTCCAAAATTGGCTGGTGTCGTTTTTTATTTTCGTCAATCGTTCATTCATTATGAATCCTCCGGTTATAGTGAACAACCTATCCATCTAATAATTCGCGAAAACAGTGATATCCCATAACATTCAATCATTATCATCACCATAACGTATTGATTTCCGTTTCGACTAGGAGCGTCCGATAAACCATTTGGGGCAATCAGGATGTTGGCCACGAAAGCATTATCACAATACATGATGTAATTGCCTTCGCTTTTCTATTGTCTCACTCACTTCAAGGCTACCACCTTCTGTATCATGAACGTGATCCCTCTGGAGTCATCCAACCTCCACATCAATCATCCATTTAAAATATGGGATAAATTCTTTACTTCAATAGAGCTTATTCAATTAAAGTTAGACACTCATACGCATTATTTCTTGGTAAGCTTCAATCACCTTATTGCGAACTTCAATTGTTGCATTTAATGTAATGCTCGCCTTTTGTGATGCAATCATCACTTCGTGCAACTCTACATCTCCACCATTAATTAACTTTTGAGTAAGGTTATCAGAAGTAATTTGTTGATCATTAACCTTCGATATTGCTTCTTTTAACGAGTTCGCAAAGCTCTGTTGTGCTTCATAAGGTGTCACATTAAGTTTATTTGTTTCATTTACAACCTGCGTAGGTGTCATTTGTGAAACGGACGAAATTGTCATTATGTATCTTCCCTTCCTCTTATTTATCTTCCAATCTCTAAAGCCTTTGTCAGCATGGATTTATTTGCATTCAATACCGTTATGTTTGCCTCGTAGGAACGAGTAGCTGACATTAAATCTACCATTTCTTTTAATGGATCTACATTCGGCATATTTACATAGCCATCTGCATTTGCATCTGGATGAGTTGGATCATACACAAGTTTGAAAGGTGTTTCTCTATCTTCTTTTATTTGTGTAACTTTTACGCCGTTGCCAACACCACTTTTTGCATTTTTGCCAACTGCGGCATTAAAGAACTGAGAAAACTGTCCCTCTTGCGCTGTAAACGTTACAGATTTTCTGCGGTATGGCTCCCACTCCCCGTTCACTTGTCTAGCACGGGTTGAATCCATGTTTGCCATATTTGACGAAACTACATCCATTCGTAAACGCTGTGCCGTTAATGCTGAGGCAGTAGTGTTCATTCCATGAAAAATAGACATCTATTACTTACCTCCTTTAATAACCGTATTTAGAGTATTTAGCTTACCGTTCATGCGTTCAATTAATGCGTTGTAATAAATTTGGTTTTTTGCAAGTTTCGTCTGTTCAGCATCCATATCTACGGCATTACCATTATTTCGATAACGTAAGCCATCTATATTATTCACACCAGGCGTTGATTGTCGAATCGCGAAATCAAAATGTCTATTATCCGTACGATATGCCGAAATTGACATTTGTTGTTCTTTCTCCAACATATCTTTAAAACTTACATTTTTCGCCTTATAGTTCGGCGTATCGACATTCGCGATGTTATTAGCGATCGTTTTATGATTCAAAGTTGCATAAGAAAGTCCATTTTCCAGCTTACTAATAGTTCCTCCAAACAAATCCAAAAAGCTCACCTCATTCTTGTACTTCTTATTTTATCCAATAATACAATTGTAATTAAGATGATACGTAGTGTCTATTGTCTTTTGTCACTTTTTGATAGTATAAACGACCCATTTTTATACGCAAATAACCAGGACAATACTTCTGCATCCCTTGATACCACTGGATTCATAGCCACCCTACCCAACACTAGTCATTTTACACCATTTCGACAGTGTTTACGGTTTTAGGATCTATTTTATTCCTTTTTTTACCAAAACAACAGTAGACACAATGTCTAAATTAGAGTTCCTTTTTACTATTTAAGCATAAGGCTAAAATATTACACAAAATTCAGAATAGTTATTCCATACTGTCTTACAAGTAACAATTGGAGCATATGTTTTTATCTCCTACGCAAAAAGTAGCGCATATGTAAAAAGACAAATTTAGGGATAAAGCAATGACATTAGCGACTAAGAGGGTCGAAAACTTACCTATAAAAAATGAGAGAAAGGATTAAAATATAGATGATTTCTCCCCCCTATTTAGTACTAAAACATGATTCGACATAATTAAAGCATGTAAACCCAACCGCAAATTTCGTCGAAATTTCGTCGAATTACAAAAGGCATCTGAACAAGATTATCCCAGATACCTTTCTGTTTCCAATGAATTTTTTGTGTCAAATCCGCCGAAGGCTTTATTGTGAGAAAGCGTAGTGTTATTGTACCGACAGCGACACAGTTTTTTTGTGCGAAAGCGTAGTGCCAATATAGGGACTAAAGAGGAGAAAGTGGTGGTCGACGCTTGTCATAGGAAAGTAAGAAGCCCGGAAAGGGAATAGTAAGGCCACAACATTCACAAAGTTTCCTTTCGCCATTTTGATTCTCTATATGACAAAAGGCATCTAGAACAAAATTATTCCAGATGCCTTAGATCGTCCCAAAAGGACGCTATTTTATTATTTCATTTTAATTTCAGCTAATGCATTTAAGAATTTATCGTTCAGTACTTTAATGTAAGTACCTTTCATACCTAAAGAGCGAGATTCGATTACACCTGCAGATTCTAGTTTACGTAATGCGTTTACGATTACTGAACGTGTAATACCAACTCGGTCTGCAATTTTTGAAGCAACTAGTAAGCCTTCATGGCCATCAAGCTCTTCAAAGATATGTTCAATAGCCTCTAACTCACTGTATGAAAGTGAATTGATTGCCATTTGTACAACAGCTTTGCTACGAGCTTCCTCTTCAATTTCCTCAGATTTCTCACGTAAAATTTCCATACCAACTACTGTTGCACCGTACTCAGCTAAAATTAAATCATCATCCTCGAATTGTGAAGATAAACGAGCAAGAATTAATGTACCAAGACGCTCACCACCACCAACAATCGGTACAATCGTTGTTAATGCATTTTGGAATAACTCTTTGTTTTCAACTGGGAAAGCAGTATGTTCGTCATTAATATCTAAGTTTGAAGATGTTTCAGAAATTGTAAACAAGCTATGTGTATATTCTTCTGGGAATTGACGCTCTTCGAACATCTTTTTCATACGCTCGTTTTCAATTTGTTGGTGAATTGAAATACCTAAAAGCTTCCCTTTACGGCTTACAATATAAACATTACTGTCGATAATATCTCCTAATGTATCTGCCATTTCTTTAAAGTTTACTGGTTTACCAGCAGATGCTTGGAGCATCGAGTTAATTTTACGCGTTTTTTCTAATAAATTCATTATATGTTCCTCCTATAAATAATCCGAAGAGTATTTTCTTAATATTCTAAATGTTTTTTCAACTGAATGAAACTATTCAGCCTTATCTTACAATATAAACTGAGACAAATCTTTGTTTTTTACTATACCCGCAAGTTTTTGATCTACATACGTAGCAGTGATTGGAATATTTGCAGGTGCAATTTCAGCAGCTTCAAATGATAATTCTTCTAATAAGCGTTCTAAAATTGTGTGCAAACGTCGAGCTCCAATATTATCAGTCTCCTGATTGACCTCAGTTGCAATTTCTGCAATTCGCTCAATCGCGTCTTCCGTAAAGTTTATCTCCACGCCTTCAGTTTCTAATAATGCCTTGTATTGCAGAATAAGTGATTGATCTGGCTCTTGCAAAATACGTACAAAATCTTGTTTCGTTAATTTTTCAAGCTCCACTCGAATCGGGAATCGACCTTGCAATTCAGGAATTAAATCTGACGGCTTCGACATATGAAACGCTCCAGCAGCAATGAAAAGCATAAAGTCAGTTTTTACAGCACCGTATTTTGTCGTTACAGTAGAACCTTCAACAATTGGTAGAATATCACGTTGCACACCCTCACGTGATACGTTTGCAGAGGAGTTACTATCCTTACTAGCGATTTTATCAATTTCATCAATAAAAATAATACCTGATTGTTCAGCTCTTGAAATCGCTTCTTGAGCAACTTCGTCTGCATCTATGAGTTTATTTGCTTCCTCGATCGTTAAAATACGACGTGCGTCTTTCACCTGTAGACGACGTTTTTTCTGCTTTTTAGGCATTAAACTAGACAGCATATCCTGCATACCATTGTTTGCAGACATATCCATACCCGTTCCTTGTAACGCATCAAAAATAGAAGGATTTTGTTCAGTTACTTCAACTGTAACCCATTCATTTTCTAATTTACCATTACGTAAATCGATAGCGATTTGCGCACGTTTGGAGCGTACTTCAGTTTCTTCAGAAGAAGAATCATCATTGGCTTGCTGTTCTTTTCCGCCAAATAACATTTCAAACGGATTTTGCATGGACTGTTTTTTTCGTAATGAAGGAACCAACAACTTAACTATAGCTTCGTTTGCTAATTCTTCGGCTTGGTCCTTCACAGACTCCATCATTTCTTCTTTTACAAGACGATGTGAAGCTTCTACTACATCACGTACCATTGACTCTACGTCTCGTCCTACATATCCTACTTCTGTAAACTTCGTTGCTTCAACTTTTACAAATGGTGCACCCGTTAGCTTTGCAATTCTTCGAGCAATTTCCGTTTTTCCGACACCTGTAGGTCCAATCATCAAAATATTTTTCGGAATTACCTCAGCCTTCATCTCATCACTTAGCAGCGAACGACGATATCGATTACGTAGTGCAATAGCTACCGCTCGCTTCGCTTCATTTTGTCCAACGATATAACGATCCAAATGCTCAGTAATTTGTCTTGGCGTTAAATTATTTTGTGTCATTAGTTAAGCGCCTCCACTATAATATTATGATTCGTAAACACACAGATTCCAGCAGCGGTTTCTAATGCCGCTTCTGCAATTTCACGAGCAGACATTGTATCACCTGCATACTTTTTCAGGGCACGACCTGCTGATAATGCAAAGTTACCCCCTGAACCAATTGCTAAAACTCCATCATCCGGTTCAATTACTTCTCCCGTACCCGAAACAAGAAGGAGTGTACTTTTATCCATTACAAGTAACATAGCCTCTAATTGACGTAGCATTTTATCACCGCGCCATTGCTTAGCAACTTCTACTGCTGCACGTTGTAAGTTGCCATTGTATTCATTTAACTTTCCTTCAAACATTTCAAAAAGTGTAAAAGCATCGGCAACCGATCCCGCAAACCCGGCAAGCACCTGACCATTAAACAGACGTCTGACCTTCCTTGCTGTACCTTTCATAACAACCGCATTTCCCAGGGTCACTTGACCATCACCTGCCATCGCGCAACCCCCGTTATGATGAACTGCAAATATCGTTGTCGCATGAATTTGTCCCATTCGCTTTCCTCCTTAGCTTATTATGCCCTTGGATGAGCATTCATATATGTTTGACGTAGATGCTCTTTTGTTACATGAGTGTAAACTTGTGTAGAAGTTAAATGAGCATGGCCTAATAACTCCTGCACCGTACGTAAATCTGCGCCATTATTCAATAAATGTGTGGCAAAAGTATGGCGAAGCATATGTGGATATATTTTCGTATGGAGCGAGGCTTTGTCAATCATTTCAGTTAAAATATGACGTACACCTCGTGGAGTAAGTTCCCCACCGCGCATGTTGACAAACAATTGCTGATGACTTGTGTTTTTCATCAATCGTGGACGAGCTTGTTCTATGTAATCCTGCATAGCTAAACTCGCAAATTGCCCGAATGGAATAATGCGTTCTTTTCGCCCTTTCCCCATTACCCTAATAATCGAATAATGGAAATCAACATCTTCTACTTGAATTGAGGTGAGCTCACTTACACGAATACCTGTCGCATATAACAGCTCCAATATAGCCATATTTCTTAATGATTTCAAATCATCGCCGACATTCGCATCAAATAGCTGCATCAATTCTTCTTCATAGAAAAAACTAGGTAAACGTGATTCTTTTTTCGGATGATAAAGTGATCGAAATGCCCCATCATCTAATCCGTGCTGTTTATTTAGAAAGCGAAAGAAGGAGCGTATTGAGGAGATTTTCCTTGATACAGATGATCTTGCTCTCTTTTCATCGTACAACTTTGTTACATAAAGACGTGCATGTATATACTCAACACTAGCTAAATCATTTACGCCCTCCGCTTGCAAAAACGCTAAAAAATCTAGTAGGTCCGATTCATATTCTCGCACTGTATGAACAGAGAAGTTTTTTTCAATTTGGATATAAAGCATAAACTGTTCAAGTGCATCTTGGGACGAAACTAACATAAAAAGATTCACCACCAATAGATTTATTGATAATCTTCTCTAATTACAGGGCATCACCATAACGTGGGGTTGATTTCCGTTCCGGCTGGGCGCTTTGTTGCTGCCGCTTCGCTTTCGCACAGTTAAAACATTTGTTGCTGCCGCTTCGCTTTCGCACAGTTAAAACATTTGTTGCAACCGCTTTGCTTTCGTTACAGAAAACATTTGTTGTTGCTGTCGCTACGCTTTCGCACAGAGCAAAGCTTCCTGGGGGCGTCCGATGAGCCGCTTGGGCCAACAGATATTTTTTGCGCGAAAGCGTAGTGCTAACGTAGCGACAGCGGCATGATGTTGGTCACGAAGGCGTTATCACAGGACGTGATACTCTTAGCCTTCGTTCCTCTATCTCGCTGATCCCCAAGGAGTCGCCCAGCCTCTACTCCAATCAACTTATATACATGGCATACGTTTTTTACAAATGCCATTCAACGTTGGCTGATGAGCCTAAAGTGCTTTTACTTGCCATTAAAAGAATGTCGATTTTCGATGATCCTCTTTAGTTTGTCACTTTGGGTATCGTTAATGTAGAAAACATACATATTGACACTATACCTATCTTCGTCATATAGCAAGTGAAAATGTTTATATTTTGAGAAAATCTCCATACAAAATAATAAAACACGTGTAAATTAGCATTTTGCTACAAAAAAAGAAAAAGCCTCTAAGAGTATACCAACTTTTAGAGGCCTTTTGCAATCAAATTGTTTGTGAATTCACAAAATTACGAATTGTGCTTATTGCACGTGTAGCATGCATCTCTGCACGCTCTGGCTTCGAACGACGTCCTGGTGGTAGTTCAGGGAAAATTCCAAAGTTAACGTTCATCGGCTGGAAATTTTTCGATTGCGCTTCTGTTATATAACGCGCCATACTACCTAAAGCCGTTTCAAACGGGAAGATAATTTGCTCTTGTCCTAATGCTAATCGAGCTGCATTAATACCGGCAATTAATCCACTACCAGCAGATTCAACATATCCTTCTACACCTGTCATTTGACCCGCAAAGAAAATATTTTTTTGCTCTCGAAGTTGGTACGTTTTCTCTAGAACCTTTGGCGAATTAATGAATGTATTTCTATGCATTACGCCATAACGAACGATTTCAACATTCTCTAATCCCGGAATTAATTGTAGTACTTCCTTCTGTGGTCCCCATTTTAAGTGCGTTTGGAAGCCAACGATATTGTAAAGAGTTCCTGCTGCATCGTCTTGACGTAACTGGACAACTGCATAAGGGCGTTTCCCTGTTTTTGGATCTTCTAGACCTACTGGCTTCATCGGTCCAAATAACATTGTTTTCTCACCGCGAGCAGCCATTACTTCGATAGGCATACATCCTTCAAAGTAAATTTCTTTTTCAAATTCTTTTAATGGCACAACCTCTGCCTCGATTAACGCTTGACGGAAACGATCAAATTCTTCCTTTGTCATAGGACAGTTTAAATAAGCTGCTTCCCCTTTATCGTAACGAGACTTTAAATAAACTTTTTCCATATCGATGCTATCTTTTTCAATAATTGGTGCTGCTGCATCATAGAAATATAGATAATCTAAACCTGTTAAGCCCTGAACTTTTTCAGCTAAAGCTTTCGATGTTAGTGGTCCTGTGGCAATAACAGTAATACCTTCTGGAATATCAGTGACTTCTTCATGAATAACTTCCACAAGAGGATGATTTTTCACCGCTTCTGTCACATAGCCTGCAAATTCATGTCGATCCACTGCTAAGGCACCGCCTGCTGGTACTGAACATGCATCGGCCGCCTTCATAATTACAGAGTCTAAAATACGCATTTCTTCTTTAATCACACCTACGGCATTCGTTAATCCATTTGCACGTAGGGAGTTCGAACAAACAAGCTCCGCAAATTTATCAGTATGGTGAGCTGGTGTTTGTTTTACTGGACGCATTTCATAAAGTTTAACTTTCACACCACGTTGAGCAATTTGCCAAGCAGCCTCACTGCCTGCAAGCCCTGCGCCTATTACATTTACTACTTGTTCAGTCATGTCCTTACCATCTTTCTATCATTGAGTAGGTGTCTCTTCATAGTCACATTTCGTACACTGAATTTGAACACCTTTTTTAATTTTTTTCTCTACTAATAATGCACTACATTTCGGACAAGGTCTATTAATTGGCTTGTCCCATGAAACAAATTCACACTCAGGGTACTGATTGCAACCATAGAATAAACGCTTTGTTTTACTCTTACGTTCTACAATTTCGCCTGTCTCACAAGAAGGACACTTTACGCCAATAGGTTTCATAATAGCTTTTGTATTGCGGCAATCCGGGAAGTTTGAACAAGCCATAAATTTTCCGTATCGTCCAAGCTTGTAGACCATTGGAGATCCACAAAGCTCACAATCCTCGCCAGCCGGTTCATCTTTTATAACAACCTTTTCCATTGCCTCATCTGCATATTTTACATGGACCTCAAAATCCTTATAAAACTCATGTACAACTTCTTTCCACTGACGACCGCCTTCTTCAATATCATCCAAATCTTGTTCCATTTGTGCTGTGAATTCGATATTTATGATATCAGGGAAAAACTCAAGTACGAGTTGGTGCACGATTTCTCCTAGCTCTGTCGGCATAAATCGTTTTGCATCTAATACGACATAGCCACGGCGCTGAATTGTATCGAGGGTCGGTGCATATGTGGACGGGCGCCCTATACCTAACTCTTCCATTGTTTTTACAAGACGCGCCTCTGAATAACGTGGTGGTGGCTGTGTGAAATGTTGCTTCGGCTCGATTTCAAGTGATTTTACTTGATCGCCAACTTCCATTTCAGGTAGAAGCTTGTTTGTCTCTTCTGTTTGATCATCTGTACCCTCAATATAGAGTTTCATAAAGCCGGCAAATTTAACTTGCGAGCCGTTTGCGCGGAATAAAACATCCCCATTTTGCAAATCAACAGCTACTGTATCAAGTACGGCCGGCGCCATCTGACTTGCGATAAAACGCTCCCAAATTAAACGATATAAGCGCAATTGATCGCGACTAAGCACTGCCTTTAATTCATCTGGAGTTCGCATCGTACTAGTTGGACGAATAGCCTCATGGGCATCTTGTGCATTTGATGCTTTTTTAGCCTGCTTCGACTCTGTTGAGATGAATTCTTTGCCGTATTTGGATTCAATGTAGGCTACTGCCTCTGTTTTTGCTGTATCTGAAATACGTGTAGAATCGGTACGCATATAAGTAATTAAACCGACTGTCCCCTCTTTTTTACCAACATCAATACCTTCATATAATTGTTGCGCAAGCATCATCGTTTTCTTAGCACGGAAATTTAACTTACGCGCTGCCTCTTGCTGTAAAGAAGATGTTGTAAAAGCAGGTGCTGCATTTCGTTTACGTTCTTTTTTCGATACATTAACAACTTCAAAACTTGTACCTTTAACATTTTTTAAAATAGATTTTACTTGTTCTTCATTTGTTAATTTAATTTTTTCTTTGCCATTACCGTAATAAAGCGCATCGAACGTTTTCTTCCCTTTTTCAAAAGAACCTTCAATTGTCCAATATTCTTCCGGTTGGAAGTTTTTAATTTCATTTTCACGATCAATAATCATGCGTAGTGCTACAGATTGTACTCGCCCTGCTGATAATCCCTTTTTAACCTTTTTCCAAAGAATCGGACTAATGTTATAACCAACAAGTCTGTCCAATATTCGGCGTGTTTGCTGTGCATCTACTAAATCCATATTAATAGGACGTGGGTTTTTAAAGGATTCTACAATCGCATCTTTTGTAATTTCATTAAAAACGACACGACAATCTGATTGAATATCGATATTTAATGCAGTCGCAAGGTGCCAAGCAATCGCTTCTCCCTCGCGGTCTGGATCGGCCGCTAGAAAGACTTTCTTCACTTTTTTAGCCGCAGACTTTAAGTCCTGTAAAACAGGCCCTTTACCACGAATAGTAATATATTTAGGTTCATAATTATTTTCTGGACTAACGCCCATTTGGCTACGTGGTAAATCACGAACATGTCCGATCGACGCTTTCACCTTATATTTTTTCCCTAAATATCGTTCAATTGTTTTTGCTTTTGCTGGTGATTCTACAATCACTAAATAATCCGCCATCTATGTCTCCCCCTTAGCGAGGTCTATTGCTAATTTTTTAAGTTACCTGTTGCAAAATGTATAACAGATTTTAAGATAATGCAACTTTTTTTCAATTTTTGTTAGAAAAGAGCGTAAGTGTTTCAACGATTTCGTGACCATTACACGCTGGAATAGCTCCTTCTAATAGTAGTTTATTTGTGCCCTTTGATTGCTCCGCATTAATTGGACCCGGTACAACAAATACATCTTTTCCTTGCTCTAATGCATTGTCCGTTGTAATAAGCGTGCCACTTCTTAATGCCGCTTCGGTTACAACTATAGCTTTGGACAATCCACTAATGATTCGGTTGCGCATTGGAAAATGCCATTTCTCAGGCTTCATATATGGAGGATACTCTGTGACAAGTAACTGATGCTCCGCCATATGCTCAGCGAGAAACTGGTTTTCCTTAGGGTATATATAATTAAACCCGTGACCAAGCACTGCAATTGTGGAACCGCCAACTTTTATAGTTGTCTCATGAGCGATCGTATCTGCCCCTCTTGCAAGCCCGCTTACAACTGTATATCCGTGTTCAACAAGAGGTGGCACGATTAGGTCCATCGCAGTTTTTGTATATGATGTAGCCTTTCTAGAACCTATAATGGTTACTTGTTTTTCTTTCGTCAATAGAGAATACCGACCTTTCACATACAATACAGTAGGTGGGCTGGATATTTCAAATAATTGCGCCGGGTAAAAAGGATGCTGAAAAGGTATCGGGGAAATATTGGCCCTTTCATAAGCTTCTGCAAACGACAATGTCATAATTTGTCGAAAACTCTTGGATATCTCCAAAGCTCTACTCGATGATATTTGCAGAGCTTTTGCAATCTCGTAGGGGGGCGCTTCCTCAAAATAACTTAGTAAATCCACCGGGGACAATAATCGCTGAAGTTTTTGAAGTGGTAATGGGTATATATAATGTAAAGCTAGCAATCTTTGTGTATCAACTGAAAAAATCATTTAAGAGCCTCCTTTTATAATAGAAGAAATTAAATGACCGCATTTTTAATGACACCGCTTTTTCTAAAAAGTAAGTAGGAAGTTAGAAACATATTAATGCAGAGTCCATGCCATCCGCCGGAAGCTTTAACTTCTTTCAGCATGTGTCCAAACACCCGCTGAAAGAAGTTAAAGAAAAAGATGTAGCCACAATGTGCTACATCTTCCATTTTAATGGGTTTTACACTTTTCGTATAGCCCTTTTTCTTTGATTACTTTAATAAGCGTGTCACCAATGACAGATGGCGTTTCTGCTACTTCAATACCAGCAGCATTCATAGCCTTAATTTTCTCTGCTGCTGTTCCTTTACCACCTGAGATAATAGCACCAGCGTGACCCATACGTTTACCTGGAGGAGCTGTTTGTCCACCGATAAAGCCAACGACAGGTTTCGTCATATTCGCTTTAATCCATTCAGCAGCTTCTTCTTCAGCTGTCCCTCCAATTTCCCCAATCATCACAACTGCATATGTTTCTGGATCGTTGTTAAACGCTTCCAAAACATCGATAAAGTTTGTACCATTGACAGGGTCTCCACCGATCCCTACAGCTGTAGTTTGACCGATACCAGCTTGTGTTAACTGGTGTACCGCTTCGTATGTTAATGTACCAGAGCGTGAAACAACTCCTACATGCCCTTTCGTATGGATGTAACCAGGCATAATACCAATCTTACATTCATCTGCCGTAATAACACCAGGACAGTTAGGACCGACTAGACGCGTCTTTTTACCTTCCATATAACGTTTTACCTTAACCATATCAAGTACAGGAATATGCTCAGTTATACAGATTGTTAATTCTAATTCAGCATCAACAGCCTCTAAAATAGCATCTGCCGCAAATGGAGCAGGTACATAAATAACTGAAGTTGTTGCACCAGTTGCAGCCACAGCTTCCGCTACAGTGTTAAATACAGGCACTCCTTCGATTTCAAGACCGCCTTTACCCGGCGTTACACCAGCTACAATTTTAGTACCATACTCAAGCATTTGCTTCGTATGGAAAAGCGCTGTTTCCCCCGTAATACCTTGTACAATTACCTTCGTATCTTTATCAATAAATACAGCCATTGTTCTCCCTGCCTTCCTTAGCCTACTAGTCCCACAATTTTTTGTGCACCGTCAGCCATTGAATCCGCTGCAACGATGTTTAAACCAGATGCATTTAAAATCTCTTTTCCAAGCTCTACATTTGTACCTTCTAAACGTACAACTAAAGGCACAGTTAAGCCAAGTTCTTTGGCAGCTGCTACAACACCCTCAGCGATAATGTCACACTTCATAATTCCGCCAAAAATGTTTACAAAGATACCTTTTACATGTGGATCAGAAAGGATAATTTTGAAAGCTTCTGTTACTTTTTCAGCAGTTGCACCGCCACCTACATCTAAGAAGTTAGCAGGGCTTCCGCCATAATAACTAATTGTGTCCATTGTAGCCATTGCAAGACCAGCTCCATTAACCATACAGCCAATGTTGCCATCTAATGAAATATAGCTAAGGTCATATTTTGATGCTTCGATTTCCTTCGGATCTTCTTCATCAAAATCACGTAATTCGACAATATCTTTATGGCGATACAACGCATTTGCATCGAAATTGAATTTTGCATCTAATGCTAGAACTTCTCCTTGTCCAGTGATAACAAGTGGATTAATTTCTACAATAGAAGCATCCTTGTCGATAAACGCTTGATACAAGCCTAACATTAATTTAACAGCTTTCCCTATTAGGTTTGCTGGAATATTCATATTGAACGCCATGCGACGTGCCTGGAAACCTGTTAACCCCACAACAGGATCCACAACTTCTTTGAAGATTTTTTCTGGATGTGATTCCGCTACTTCCTCAATATCCATGCCGCCCTCTTCAGATCCCATCATTGTTACACGGGATGTTGCGCGGTCTAATACTAAGCTTAAATAGTATTCTTTTTGAATATCAGAACCCTCTTCAATATATAAGCGTTTTACTTCTTTTCCTTCAGGACCTGTTTGATGAGTCACTAAAATTTTACCTATTAATTCTTTTGCATATGTACGCACCTCGTCAAGGTTTTTAGCGATTTTTACGCCCCCTGCTTTCCCGCGTCCACCTGCATGAATTTGCGCCTTGACTACAGTTACATTAGAGCCAAGTTCCTTCGCTACTTTCACAGCTTCATCAGGGGAAAAAGCAACTTTTCCGTTTGGTACAGCTACACCATATTTTCTAAGAATCTCTTTCCCTTGATATTCATGGATATTCATAATACATCCTCCCATCAAACATTTGCAAAATTGTTTTACTAACATAATCTATTCTAACGAAAGATTCTGATAAAGTCTATACCTTGTCTTTTATTCATTTTTTACATAAAAATATGACGGTTTTTTCTACTTCGTGTACTAAAACAGATATTTCCGAAAATCAGAATTCTCTATTTTTTCTATATTTTTGCGCATGTTGTTGATCTAGACGATAAATAAATGCAAAAACCTCAGCGACGGCTTCGTATAATTCTTCAGGAATTGACTCATTTAAATCTAATTGTCCGAGTAATTGAACAAGGTTAGGATCCTCATATATCGGGACATCGTGCTCATTCGCGCGCGCTAATATATTTTCTGCTACTTTCCCTTTTCCTTTTGCTACTACCGTCGGACTATCAAAACGACCTAACTTATAAGTGAGGGCGATAGCCTCTTTTCGAGTAAATTTTTCTTCACTCATATGCGGAAATCCACCCCACTATGTTCCTCCTGCTGTTCTACTACAGGGTTTTTTTCAGGTTGAGCTTTCTCAAATTGTTTAATAAAAACGCCTGAAAGTTGATACTCTTTTTCTGCTAATCCTATTTTTAATGCTGCTTTTAGTGGCTCTGCAAGCGGAATAATTTCATTATTTTCATTAAATACTGTCACAGAAACGACACGGTTTTGGACTTGCATATCAATAACCGTTTCTTTCATAGATTCCATTTGTAAATAAAATAATATGCGTGCGTAATTGGCGTCAATTTTACCATCTTCTTTCATGCGTCCATTCCACTGTAATGTTGCATCCATTTTCTTGCCGAAAAATTCTAATGGTACTTGCATAATAAGCTGATGCTGATGGCCATTTTCTCCTGAGGCTAGCTGCATGCCATTCATACGTGCCATTAACATTTCTGCAGCTTCCTTCAGCTGCGGAGTAACGTGCGCTTCCTGCAATAATGTATGTAATTGCGGTTTTAATTGATGTGCAATCTGCTGTAAATCGGCTGACTTGTTACTAAGAGTCGCTTCATAGCTAACTCCTAAATTTTTTAATACCGTTTTAAGCGCATGTTCCATTGCTTTACTGTCCATAGAATTTTGTACATGAGCATCCGCTTGTGTAACAATCTGCTGAATCATTGCTTGTGGGGATTCAACACTATTTCTCATGAGATTTCGCATAAATGCTTCGTTTTGTAGCGGAGTAGTTGCTTCATGCTTTAAAAGCGATAATAAATGGTCTTTCACAGAAAGAGCATTAGCGTCTTGTGTAAATAAACGCGCCGAAGAATTTTCTGCAAATGCCTTTATAAGGTGTTCTTGCATTTGTTTTGCAAAAATCTCTAGCGTTTGTTTAGTTGCTGGTAGCTGTTTAAATCGATCGATAAGTTCATTTAATGATTGCTTTTGTTCATTAGTTAACAAGCTTTGATTCGCTGTCCATGATCTAAGCTGATCAACAAGATGATGAATGTTGTCAGATTTTGTCGTTAAAATTGTTTGAATAACTTCTCCAGCCTGTTGCAGCTGATTTGACTGTATAGGCTTTACATCGCTAAGGCTGGACCAATTTTGCAAGGTTGCCTGCTGAGGTAGTATCCCCGCCTCTTTTAAACTATTCATAGCTTGAATCTTTTCACTCATAGAAGACGCACTATTAGTTAATATTTGTATGGACTTAGCAAGGACTAAACTACCTGTTTCTACTTCAAAAGGCTTTGCAATTGCTTGTATTTGTTGCATTAGATTTTGCTTAAGATTTTCTGGTAAAGCTATATCCTTCGTTAAAAGCTGTGTAAAGTTTTCCATTATGGAAACCATGCCTGCAGTTTTTTGTCCACTTAGAAGAGCTTGAAACACATCATTTGTCATTGGCATTTTAAACTCTACCATTTTTTGAATGGCTTGCAGGGCATCCATTTTTGTTACGCCCTCAGGTAATGCCTTTAACCACATTTCTGCCTGCATCAGCTGCTCTTTTGAAATCGGAAGCTGCGCCTTCATAAAATGAGCTAGAAGCTGCTGTGATTCAGCTGTTTTAGGTAAATTCATTGATTCAAGTAACTGATTAATCTGTTGACTTTGGGAAGCCGTTTGCGCCATAGGACCCGTAACAACTTTTAGTTCGGTTTGTGGGCTTGTACCAGTTACTTGAAAGAAATGTGCATCACCTGCTTTTAGCGGCACTTCGAGTTTAGCAATAAACTTTTGTTGACCAACCTGTATTTCTGCCATTTGATCTGGATATAATTGTTTGATTGTTCCTTGAAATATTTGTCCTTGTTTTAAAGTAAGTGGCTGATTAGCTGAGGTTATTGCAGCTTGTTGCATTTGAATCGGATTAAAAGATGTGGCTGTCATATACATACTCCTTTCATCAATTTTCTATTTTATTTGGCTTATCACTTAGAGCATTGACTTTATCGGTTCAAAGGACTTACGATGATGATTAGTTGGACCGAATTCTTCAAGTGCTTTTAAATGTTGTTTTGTGCCATACCCTGCATGCTGAGCAAAACCATACATAGGAAATTCTTCGTCCAATTGATCCATATAATCATCACGCGCCGTTTTCGCTAATATCGACGCTGCTGCAATCGCTAGGCTTTTCGCATCCCCTTTAATGATTGAATCCTGCGGAATAGAGATTGGCAGCGTCATAGCATCTACTAGCACATAATTAGGTTTCATAGATAACGATTCTACACTTGTCTTCATCGATTGCTTCGTCGCTTCGTAAATATTTAACGCATCAATTTGTTGCGCTGGTTGAAAATGGATAAAATAACTTAATGCATACTCTTTTATTAAAGTAGCATAGGCATTGCGTTTATCTTTTGATAATTGCTTTGAATCATTTAAGCCGATTAGCGCCTCACAGTTTGCAGGTAAAATAACAGCAGCGGTTACTACTGGTCCTGCTAACGGTCCACGTCCCGCTTCGTCTACCCCTGCAATGAGTGCCCCTATTCCTCCATAGCTGTGGTCAAAATCGACTTTCGCTTGATGATCCTGGAGTAACTGTTGTTTTTTCTCTTGGCGCTTATTCCAGCTTTGCCAAGCCTTTTGCACCCCTGCCCGTTCATCAGTTGCTACGCTTGTCATCCAGTCCTGCCATTCTTCAGTTTCCTTCAACGCTGTCGTAATTTCTTTAATCGTTTTCATCTATTTACTGCTACTTAAAATACGGACAAATATACCCATATCAAGAAATTTGCGGAGCTTATGCCAATCGGTTTAGACCAATTGTTTATTCCACATTACTGCTTCCTCGAACTCCGCCTTGCCAGTTGCTCGCTACTACGGTTTGTATAGCTCTCCACAGTCGTTAATTCCCGACTAGCCATCGGTACATATATACAGTTGCGTTTTGCTTTATAGCAGTGCTAACACTGTGTATTCTTTCGCATCTCTCAAATTTAAACTCGCATTGAAATCTCGGTCTGCGGTATAACCACAATGTTCGCACTGGTATGTCCTGTCAGATAGTTTCAAGTCTACTTTCTTTTCACCACAATTATGGCAAAGTTTCGAACTTGGATACCAACGGTCAACCATGCGTAATTCGAAGTAGCCTTGTTTCGCTTTCCATTCAAGTTTTGTACGCAATCCGTATAATTTCTGTTGAGCGACTGCTTTTGAAAGATGTTTATTCTTCATTATGCCCTTGATATTCAAATCTTCGATTGCAACGTTTGACGGCTTGGTTTTCGCTATGTCTGCCACAATTTTGTTTTGAAAATCATTACGCAAATTCGTAAGGCTGTAATGAATACGTTGTACCTTTAAGACTTGTTTTTGGATATTTCGTCTAGTAGCTTCTCCTTTTTTAATTTCTTTATTTTTGATACGCAATTTTTCCGCTTCATATTTCCTCGATAGCTTGCGTTGTTCTTTCTTGAGTTTCCGCTCAAGTTTTCGCACTTTCGCACTTTTACTGATGTTTTTATGAGTTACCCTATCACTACGGATTGCCGTCTCTTTAATATCCAAGTCAGCACCAAGCCCCTCGTTATCGAGATTGAGTTCTGATTTGGTATCAGGTACTTCCACCAATACGGAAACGAAGTATCGGTCAGCCTTTTGACTAATCGTACCGCTTTTCACGATTGCACTAGGCGAATGCGTTGGGATATATCCCTTTTCTTTTAATTTCACCCAACCAAGTGTTGGCACTTTCATACGATGACGTTCCACCTGGATAATGGTTTTAGCGTCATTTTTCACAAAATACATAGACACATCTTGATTGCGTTTCTTCTTGAATTGGGGAAAATCGCTTTCACCTTTGAAGAATTTTGTGAACGCTGTATGAACATTCTGTAAACCACGTTTAATGGCTTTCGCATATACATCTTTTATCCACGAAAATTCGGGGTGCATAGGCACGAATGTATTGTTAAGCCATTTCGAATAGTCCATATACCCTACGAAAGAACCACCATTTTCATAAACTTCAATGTTATGTGCGAGGTATTTATTTTCGACAAAGCGAACGACACCAACAGTGCGATTAATCTTTGTCTTTTGTTCGTTTGTCGGATTGATTTCCGTCTTGTATGCAATTAACATCTTTGTCACCTTCAATCTGTTTTTTATACTTCCTTAAGCCGTAAATACGACAACTGAATACATGGATAATCGAAATCAACTCTTCGACTAATTCCTATTGCGGAGATAAGTCTGGATTGTTCAAACCAGCCATATCCAAAACGCACAAACCTATCTTTGAACGTGATATAGATTGCTTCAACCTCCCCACGCATAACTTCATCAAGAAGTATTTTCCATTTTTTTCGTTTGTAATTCAGTCCACTACTCTTCGGTATAGTACCTTTGATTGGTCGGTGTTCGATGTGCTACAAGCGTTCCATCGTTATCCCATCTTTGGAGTGTTTTAAGCGAAACACCTAAGCGTTTCGCCATTTCATTTGGTTTAATCATCTTTATCACCTCATGAACGCCATAACACTTTTGTCTATATTTGTTCATGTTTGTCCATGAAAATGACTACTGTTTAAACACTCCCAACTCGTTAATTTTACGTTCTAGTACGTTTTTCGTTTCTTTTAAGCTAAAATACTAATCCCAAAATAATTATAACTTCTTTTTCATGCTCTATATCATTTATCGGCAAGAAGAAGTATTCCTAAAAGAAAAACTGTCACGCTCACGATTTATGACGTGAGTATGACAGTTTTCTTTATTGCTGCTCTGTTTCTTTTTCAAGTTGTTCGTCAACAAAGTCAAATGTTAGTTTGCCTAATTGTAAACCACGAATATCTCGAACGATTAGTTGAGCTACTTGATCATAATCGATTTCTCCACCAGGACCGAACACACGACGAAGTTTACCGATATGGTCGAAAGTCTCAACTAAATCTTCATGTACAAACTGGAAGCCATAGCGCTCTTCCATTCGCGCTGGATAATGAATGGATAAAAAGCGTAGACCATATACAGCTAAATCCTCCATATTCGTTATAGTATCCTTTATAGCACCTGTTAGGGCTAATTTGAAGCCTACTTCTTGATCTTCAAATTTCGGCCATAAAATACCTGGCGTATCGAGTAATTCAAGCTCCTTCCCAACCTTTATCCATTGCTGAGCCTTAGTTACCCCTGGCGTATTACCTGTTTTGGCTATATTTTTCTTTGCAAGTCGATTAATAAGCGTAGATTTCCCTACGTTAGGAATTCCAACAATCATTGCGCGAATAGCTCTTGGCTTCATCCCACGTGACTTCATACGGTCAAATTTTTCTTTCAATATTTCTTGGGCAGCCTTTGTCACCTGCTGTAAGCCTTTGCCTTCAAGAGAATTGATTGCTACCGCCTTATGACCACGTTGTGCAAAATACTCTACCCACTTACGTGTTTCATGCTCATCTGCCATATCTGATTTATTTAAAATAAGAAGACGTGGTTTTTGATTTATCACTTCGTCTATCATCGGATTTCGGGAAGATAGAGGTAAACGTGCATCTATTAATTCAAAAATAATATCAACGAGCTTTAATTTTTCTGTTACTTCTCTGCGGGCCTTTGCCATATGCCCTGGAAACCATTGTATAGTCATACCTATACCTCCTAAACTAAAAGAAAAAGGGAGTATTTAACCCTCCCTTTCAAGAATTACTTTACAATTTTAATATCACTAAACGGCCAGAAAATCAGACTTGTATTACCAATAATCTCTTTCTGATCGACAAGTCCAATATGACGACTGTCCTTACTGTATCGACGATTATCTCCCATAACGAAAACATAACCTTCTGGAATTACATCATCTTTTAGGTTTACATCAATGTCGTTTAACTTAAAATCCTCTGTTAAAGTACCTTCTGTAATTTCTGATTTGTAAGCATCTAAATAAGGTTCGTCTATCGGTTCACCGTTAATGTATAATTGATCATTTTTATATTCCAAAGTATCTCCTGGTAGCCCAATAACACGTTTAATATAGTTCTTCTTTTCAGGAGCGTGGAATACAACAATATCAAAGCGTTTTGGTTCACCTATTTTATAACCAATTTTATTCACAATCATACGATCGCCATCTTCAAGGGTTGGCATCATGGACTCTCCATCTACTGCAATAGGTGTAAATAAAAAATATCGAATAATCGCTGCAATCGCAAATGCAATTAGAAGTGCCTTAGTCCATTCCCATAGTTCATTCTTTTCCTTAACCTGCTTTTCCATCGAGAATTGCCCCCTTGTCTATCCTCATTTTAGTTGATAGCTATTTAAGATGACAAGCAAAAAGAAAAGGGGCTTGTTGTACAAGCCCCTCACTTTTAAGTCATAATTATCGAATTTCTTTAATACGAGCAGCTTTACCACGTAGGTTACGTAGGTAGTAAAGTTTAGCACGACGTACTTTACCACGACGTACAACTTCTAAGTTAGCGATTTTTGGTGTGTGTACAGGGAATGTACGTTCAACACCTACACCATAAGAAATTTTACGAACTGTGAAAGTTTCGCTAATACCGCCACCACGACGTTTAATTACTACACCTTCGTATACTTGGACACGTTCACGAGTACCCTCTACTACTTTCACGTGTACCTTAACAGTATCACCTGGACGGAAAGATGGTAGATCAGTGCGAAGCTGAGCTTTAGTAATTTCTGTAATAATGTTTGACATTGTTTTCTCTCCTTAGACAGATGCTCTTGCACGCAATCTATGCCACAGCGGAACACCGTAATTCAGTACTCCACATAGAAGTACAGATTAGATGTTATCATAAATATAGATAGCAATCAAGCATCTTTATTATTGTTTTTAAGTTTTTCTAAATACAATTTTTGCTTATCTGTTAACGGATAATTCTCGAGTAAATCTGGACGACGTTCGAACGTTCTTTTCAAAGATTCTTCCTCGCGCCATTGCTCAATCTTCGCATGATTACCCGATAGTAAAATATCAGGTACTTTCATTCCGCGAAATTCAGCAGGTCGTGTATAATGTGGGTGCTCTAGAAGGCCTGTTGAGAACGAATCTTGTATGTGGGAATCCTCTTGTCCTAAAACCCCCGGCAGAAGTCGTACAACGCTATCTATAACCGTCATAGCCCCTAGTTCGCCACCAGTTAATACGAAATCTCCAATTGAAATCTCGTCTGTAACAAGATGTTGGCGAATGCGTTCATCATAACCTTCATAATGACCACATAAAAATACTAGTTCTTGTTCTTGCGCTAGCTCTTCTGCCTTTTTTTGAGTAAAACGCTCACCTTGTGGACACATCAAAATGATACGAGGATTTCTTCCTTCTGTAATAGACTCGACAGCGCTAAACATAGGCTCTGGTTTTAATACCATGCCCGCACCACCGCCATACGGATAATCATCTACTTGATTATGCTTGTTACCCGAAAACCCACGGATATCAGTTACTTCTAGCTTTACAGCCCCTTTTTCCTGTGCTTTCTTTAATATGGATGCACCAAAAACGCCTGTAAACATATCAGGAAATAGACTTAACACATTGATATTCATCATAACAAGCCTTCCATTACATGGATCACAATTTTCTTCTCATCCACATCAATTTCCTTGACGATGTCTTCGATATATGGGATGTAATGCTCTTTTTTACTTGCCTTGACTACCCATACATCATTTGCTCCTGTTTGAAGGATTTCGGCTACTACTCCGATCGTTTCGCCTTCTTCAGATACAATTGTACAGCCAATTATTTCATGGAAGAAATATTCATTTTCCTTTAATAAATCATCTGTCATTTGATCCTTCGTAATTTTAAGCATTCCTTCTTTAAAAGGTTCAACAATATTAATGTTGTTCATGCCTTCAAAAGTTAATAAGATAAAGTTTTTATGACGACGCATTGATTCAATCGTTACCCATGTTGGCTTTTTATCGTCTTTTTTAAACGCCGCAAGCTTATTTCCTACTGCGAAGCGTTCATCTTCAAAGTCTGTTGTTGATAACACACGCACCTCACCGCGAATACCGTGTGTATTGACAATACGACCTACATTAAACCATTCCATTCAAATCTCACCTCGTATGAATTTCGCCTTGACATAATTGTGCTGTCACTTCTCTTTCGCACAGTACACAATTGCTAAACATGCCTATCCCCGTCAAGCTACTAGCTAGCCAGAACAAAAGTAACCTTCTCTCACTTTCACCTAAAGTAGCAGATTAACTTTTGGCGGACGATGTTATAGCTAAGAAGTCCCTTAATGTCATTATGTTCAATTACTTCTCAAAGTAATGATGATAATGAAAAAAGGAAGGAACCGGCAAGCTCCTTCCTTTGTAGTCCAGATTTCCCACTTTACCTCAAAGCCACTTCGAATTCCTAAGTGCATGTAAACATACCTATCAGGACTCCCCAGTGCTTGTTGCATGTAAAAGAGCGTGAAAATCTTTTCTATCAATCCAATATATCGACGTAGGTCTTTTTTTGATGGTGACTACCCGCCGCTGAATAAACAATTGTACGAATTGCTTTCGCTACTCGCCCTTGCTTGCCTATGACTTTCCCTCGATCCTCTGGATGAACAAAAAGTTTATAAACAATTCGATTTGCATTTTCATCCGTCTCAATACGAACTTCTTCTGGATAATCGACTAACGGTAAAACGATTGCTTCAATCAGCTGCTTCAAAGACGTCGCCCCCGATTATTTACTGAATTTTTGGTTATGGAATTTTTCCATGATTCCTTGTTCTGAGAACAAGTTACGCACTGTATCTGATGGTTTTGCACCGTCAGTTAACCATTTAAGAGCTTTCTCTTCATCGATGTTTACAGTAGCTGGTTGAGTTAGTGGGTTGTAAGTACCAACTGTTTCGATTGAACGACCGTCACGTGGTGAACGAGCGTCTGCAACTACGATACGATAGAAAGGAGATTTTTTAGCTCCCATACGTTTTAAGCGAATTTTAACTGCCATTTTAATAGCACCTCCGAATAAGTTTCACACAAGATAGTATATTATCAATGTTTAGGTTGTTTGTAAAGTGTTTTTTCTTAACACCTAAAAATTATTATTTAAACAATGAATCGAAGCCTGGTAGTTTCATCTTTTTCTTTCCTTTGCCACTTGCCATGCCTGTCATTTGCTTCATCATTTTTTTCATTTCATCAAATTGCTTTATTAAACGATTTACCTCTTGAATTGATGTCCCAGAACCCTTCGCTATGCGCTTTTTACGGCTACCGTTAATGATTTCCGGATTCGTCTTTTCAGCAGGTGTCATCGAATAAATAATCGCTTCTACGCGGCCCATTTGCTTATCATCAACTTTAACATTGTCTAAGCCTTTGATTTTGCCAGCGCCTGGTAACATTTTTAAAATATCCTCAAGCGGACCCATTTTCTTTACTTGCTGCAATTGCTCAACAAAATCATCGAATGTAAAGCTCTGAGTTTTAAATTTTTCCTCTAGTTCTTTAGCCTTAGCTTCATCAACATTTGCCTGAGCCTTTTCAATAAGCGATAAAACGTCACCCATACCTAATATACGAGATGCCATACGCTCTGGATGGAAAGGTTCCAGCGCATCCATCTTCTCACCCATACCGACAAATTTAATCGGCTTCTGCGTAACGGAACGAATTGATAACGCCGCACCACCACGTGTATCACCATCAAGCTTTGTTAAAACAACCCCCGTAATACCGATTGCTTCATTAAAACTATCTGCCACGTTTACAGCATCCTGACCTGTCATAGCATCTACAACTAGGAACACTTCATCCGGCTCTTTTAACGCACGAATATCTTTTAACTCTTGCATTAATTCTTCATCGATATGCAAGCGACCCGCTGTATCAATTATGACAACATCATGATGTTCTTCTTTTGCCAATTCTATTGCCTGTCTTGCGATTTCTACTGGAGATACATCAGTACCTAACGCAAAAACAGGTAGAGATAACTGCTTCCCTAATGTTTGTAGCTGTTGAACAGCCGCTGGACGATAAACGTCAGCAGCAACTAGCAATGGCTTACGATTATATTTTTTACGTAACACATTTGCCAATTTACCAGTAGTAGTCGTTTTCCCCGCACCTTGTAAGCCGACCATCATAATAACTGTCGGTGGCTTTGTATTAAATTTGATTGGGCTTTGCTCGCCACCCATTAATTCTGTTAATTCGTCTTGTACGATTTTAATAACTTGCTGACCTGGCGTTAAGCTTTGCATAACATCCACGCCGACAGCACGTTCACTGACCTTTTTAACGAATTCTTTGACAACTTTTAAGTTAACATCCGCCTCGATTAAAGCAAATCGGACTTCTCGCATCATTTCTTTAACGTCTTGTTCCGATACTTTACCTTTACCTTTAATCTTTTGGATCGTTCCTTGGAGTCGTTCCGCTAATCCTTCAAAAGCCATTGCTTTCGCCTCCTAATCCCATTCTTTCAACTGTTCTATAAGCGCTAACTGCTCTTCACCTGTCATACTTTGTTCTGTAATCCCTATTGTTAGCTGCGCAAGCATTTGTGTACGTTGTTGAAATTTTTCCAATAAACATAGTTTTTCTTCATATTCTTCAAGCATCGCTTCTGTTCGACGAATATTATCATAAACAGCTTGGCGTGAAACTCCATACGATTCAGCGATTTCTCCAAGAGAGTTGTCATCTAAATAATATAGCTCCATATAACTTCGTTGCTTATCTGTTAATAATGCTTGATAAAAGTCGAAGAGAAAGTTCATGCGTGTTGTTTTTTCAAGTAGCATCGAATGTTTCTCCTCCCGTTATTAGTCATTTGTATCATATCGAAAAGCGCCCGTCTGTGTCAAGGTAATCTCCTTGTCTAAAAGCCTTAATTAACTGCTTTTTAGGTGTTTTTCACCTATAGCTAGTATTTCCCTTTTAAACAACGCGATTCCCCTGCACAGACGAGCGCCACAATTAACAATTATTTGTTAATCCTCATTATTTTGTAATTCTTTATCTAAACCATCCGCAAATAAACCATACACATAGCGTTCTGCATCGAATGGTTGTAAATCATCCATCTTTTCACCAAGACCTACAAACTTCACAGGAATGTGTAATTTATTTCGAATAGCAAGAACAATACCACCTTTAGCAGTGCCGTCAAGCTTTGTTAAAACAATTCCTGTTACATTTGTAGCTTCCTTAAATGTTTGTGCTTGAACAAGTGCATTTTGACCTGTTGTTGCATCTAATGCTAATAGTACTTCATGCGGAGCATTCGGTATCTCTCGAGAGATTACTCGATGAACTTTCTCAAGCTCATTCATTAAGTTCACTTTATTTTGCAGACGTCCTGCTGTATCACAAATCAACACATCTGCTTTACGGTTTTTCGCTGCACGAATAGCATCGTACATAACCGCTGCTGGATCTGAGCCTTCCGATTGTTTAATCACTTCACAGCCAACACGGTCTCCCCAAACTTGTAATTGGTCGATGGCACCAGCACGGAAAGTATCACCTGCCGCTAAAACAACTGTTTTACCTTGTGATTTTAGACGATGGGCAAGTTTACCGATAGTAGTCGTTTTCCCAACACCGTTTACCCCAACGAATAAAATGACAGTAAGCTCCCCTTCAGGTTGCATATTAAGTTCGATTAAATCTTCTTCTCCTTGCTCATAAATTTCCACAAGTTTTTCAGAAATAATCGTTTGAATTCCGTTTGTATCTTTGATATTTTTACGCTGAACCTCGAAGCGTAATTTATCCATTAGCTCCATTACTGTTTCAAAACCAACGTCTGCCTGTAATAATAAGTCTTCTAACTCTTCAAAGAAATCTTCGTCCACTTTTCGATAACGAGCAACTAGATCATTCACTTTTGAAGTAAATGAATTACGCGTTTTTTCCAGTCCAGCCTTGAACTTTTGTGTAATAGACCATGCAGAAGGCTTTTTCTCCTCTACTGGTTCTTCCACTATCGCAACTTCTTGCACTTCTTGTTGTTCAAGTTGTTCATGGTCAATTTCTTCAGGAATTTCTGTTTCAATTAAGCTTTCCGTTACAGAAACTTCCTCAACTTTTTCAGCTTCCTCTACAGTTGCTTCCGTTTGAGCGGGCTCAGTTGCTTCGTCTTCCTTCTGTTCAGCAACTTCTTCTTCATTACTCTCTTCTACCTTTTTTTCTTCCTCAACTGGGTTGCCTACCAATTTATCTTTTAAACGTTTAAAAAAACTCATGCTTGTTCGCTCCTTTGCTCCGCAAGTACGGGTTCATCTTCTAATTTTACTGATACAAGTTTAGATACACCAGATTCCTGCATTGTAATACCATACAGCACATCTGCTCCCTCCATCGTTCCTTTACGATGTGTGATCACAATAAATTGCGTATTACGGCTAAATTTCTTCAAATATTGGCTATATCGAACGACATTTGCCTCATCTAAAGCCGCCTCTACCTCATCGAGAATGCAGAAAGGTACAGGTCGTATATTTAGAATGGAGAATAATAAAGCGATTGCAGTTAGTGCCCGTTCGCCACCTGAAAGCAAGCTTAGATTTTGTAGTTTTTTTCCTGGCGGTTGAGCTACAATTTCAATACCTGTTTCAAGCAGGTTTTGAGGGTCCAATAATACTAAATCTGCCTGACCTCCACCAAACAATTCACGGAATACACGTTTAAATTGCTCTCGAATGGCATAGAAAGTTTCACTAAATCGTAGCGTCATTTCTTCATCCATTTCTTTAATAGCCTCATGTAATGTTTCCTGTGCAGCAAGTAAATCTTCACGCTGCTCAGTTAAAAATGAATGGCGTTCAAGTACCCGATCGTATTCCTCAATAGCGCTCAAGTTAACCGGACCTAGCTCTTCTATAGATTTCTTCAGTAATTTCACTCGACGTCGCATATGCTCTTCATCTTCAATGGCTAGAGCTAACTCTTCAGCTTCCGCAAATGTTAGCTGATAATTTTCTTCTAGCTGTTCATTGAAATTATTGATTTCGAATTCTACGCGACTTCGTTTCAATTCATTTGCACGAATCGCCTCAAGATAACCTTTATGCGTACGTTGCAATTCTTTCAGCTGTTCTTCTAAAGTAGTAAGCTCTTGTTGTTGTGCTACTTTTTCATCTTTTTTCTGTGAAATAGTATCCTGCAGCGAATCTCTTCTCACTTTCCACGTAGTAACCTGCTCATCCACTTCTTCATCGCTTAAAAGTTTTGTCGATTCATCAGATTGAAGCCAGATTATTTCCTGAGAAATATTGTCGACTTTTTGACGAGCTTTGTTTAATTGTAGGGCTAACTCTGCTGTAGCAATTTGCACTTGTGACATTTGCTCCTGCATTACCGCTAACTGCGAGCGTTTTTCTGCAGACTGCTCACGAAGTACATCTTTTTCCGATTCACTTTGTAGCTTCACTTTACTTAGTTGTTCCACTGTTTCATTTATTTCTAACAGCTCTGTCGCTAATGCCGTTAAACGCTCCGTGGCCGCTTCCTTTTGAGCTAATAATGCTTCTTCGCGAGTTTTTACATCTTGCGTTTCATTAGAAGCAAAAGATACTCGGGCAGATAAGCTTTTCTCAACAACCTCTAACTCACGAATACGACTCGCTTGCTGCATTTCATCTTTTCGTAGTTGTTCACCGTCAAGTTTCAATTGCTCTACTTTGTCTCGCAATACTGCAAGCTTCTCTTTTTCATCCGAGACAGACTGTTCAGCACTATAAATAGATGCTTCCAACGATTCTAACTTTACTACTAAACCATCTAATTCTGCTTTCCTTGTAAAAAGTGAAGATTGTTGCTTCGTTGCACCACCTGTTAATGAACCACCTGCATTGACGATATCACCATCAAGTGTTACAACACGATATCTAAATCCGCATAATCGAGCAATTTGACTTGCACCTTCTAAACTTGATGCGACGATGACATTGCCAAGGAGGTTCTCGACAATTGTACGGTTCTCTTCACCGAACGTGACAATTGCATCAGCCATTTGAACAAATGCTGGGTGCTCAGTAGCTAGCTGGATCATAGATAGATTAATTTTTCGTGACTTGATAACTGTCTTCGGTAAAAATGTTGCGCGTCCAGCTCTCTTTTGTTTTAACCAATGAATCGCCTGTTGAGCATATCGTTCATCGGTTGTCACAATATGCTGAGAAGCTGCCCCTAATGCCGTTTCAATAGCCTGTGAATATTTCCCATCCACTTGGATTAACTCAGCAACAGCTCCCTCAATCCCAGCTAATTCACCTTTATCACGCGCTAATAATACTTCTTTTACTCCATGGAAGAACCCAGAGAAATCGGCTTCTAGTTCAGCTAACGTATCTTTTCTAGCCTTAAGTTGCTGCTGATGCTGATAAGCTTTATAAAGCATATCCTGCTTTTCATTAAACGATGCATTCACATTCTTAAGCTGTATTTGCAATGCTTCATATTGCTCAAGCTTGTTCTGTAATTCGCTTGTTGTTGTAGTATGATCAACAACTAGCTTCTCTTTTTCCGCTAAAGCTTGCGAAAGTTCTTGCCCGATTTCATCCGTTTGGCCTGACATTCGTGCCGCCATCGCTTTTTGCTGTACTATTTGTTGTTCAATATTTTTTAATTCATTTTTTACTGTTGCTTCTTCGTTTAAGGAGTCGATATATCGGTTTTTTTGTTCTTCAATTTCTTGTTCAATTTCAGAAACAGAGCGATTTAAAGATTGTTCTAATTGCTTAATGCTTTGTTTCAGCTCCGATACCTCTTGCTGCTTTTCTCCAAATAATTCTTTTTTCTCTTGCTCTTGAGCTATAAGAGACTCAACCTCATCTTTTGCTTCTTGTAATGCCGTATTTAATTGAAGTAGTTGATTAGAAGCATTTTGTCGCTTTTCAGCCATTAACGCTTTACGACCATCCCAGCGCTCTACCTCCATCGTTGCATTAACAAACTCAGCCTGAGTAGTATCTAAATAATCATCTAGCTCTTTTAAAAGCTTACGAATACTGGCAGTTTGCTTTTCTATCGAAGAAATATGATGAGCTTGTTTTTGCTCTGTTTCATAAAGCTCTGTGTACTCTGTTTTTAGAGCATGCAAAGATTGTGCACAATTTTTTAAATCGTGCACAAGGATGGCAATATCAAAATCCTTTAACTCTGTTGACATTTGCACATAATCTCTTGCACTTGATGCCTGAATTTCTAACGGCTCCAGACGACTATCTAGCTCATGTAAAATATCTAAAACACGATACAAATTTTCATCTGTTTCAACAAGCTTATGCTCTGCCTTCTTCTTTCTTAATTTATACTTTAACACGCCAGCTGCCTCTTCAAAAATTGAACGACGGTCATCAGGTCGGCTATTTAAAATTTCATCAACACGGCCTTGTGAAATAATGGAGAAGGCCTCTTTCCCAAGTCCCGAGTCCATAAACAAGTCCGTAATATCCTTCAGGCGACACTGCTGGTTATTAAGTAAATATTCACTATCACCTGAACGGTATACGCGTCTTGTTACGCTGACTTCTGTATATGAAAAAGCAAGCTGTTCATCTGTGTTATCTAAAATAAGCGTTACCTCTGCAAAGTTTAGTGGCTTACGTGAGTCACTCCCAGCAAAAATAACATCCTCCATCTTTGCCCCACGTAACGACTTTGCCGATTGCTCCCCAAGTACCCAACGAATGGCATCAGTGACATTACTTTTCCCACTGCCATTTGGTCCAACCACTGCTGTAACACCGGGTACAAAATCAATTCCAATGCGCTCCGCAAAAGATTTAAAGCCAATCACTTCGAGTCGTTTTAGGAACATCTATTAAGCCTCCTCTTTTGCAGTGCGTTCACGCATCGTACGCATTGCACATTGCGCTGCTTGCTGCTCGGCTTCTTTTTTTGATTTCCCACGACCAATTCCAAGCTCCTGTCCATTCAACAGTACGCTCGATACAAAGGTACGGTTATGCGCTGGACCCTTTTCATCAACAATTTCATAATGAAGAAGACCGTTATTTGTTTGCTGCACCATTTCTTGCAATTGGCTTTTAAAATCCATCACATGCGAAAAAGCACCGACTTCTACTTTCGGGAATACGATTCGTTCTAAAAAGCACACAACCGTTTGTAAGCCTTGATCTAAATAAAGGGCGCCAACAAATGACTCAAATACATCTGCAAGTAGCGCTGGGCGTTCCCGTCCACCTGTTAATTCCTCACCTTTTCCGAGTAATACAAAGCGGCCAAAACCTAATTCATTTGCAAAGATAACAAGTGATGGCTCACATACTATGGATGCTCGTAGTTTCGTCAACTCACCCTCACTCATATTAGGGTATTTCTCAAAAAGGTATTTAGAAACAGACAGTTCAAGTACTGCGTCTCCTAAAAATTCAAGACGCTCATTATCCGTAAACAATTTACGGCGATGCTCATTCACATAAGATGAATGCGTGAATGCTTGATACAATAAATTTTTATTACTAAATGTGATATTTAATTCATGCTGTAACAGCTCGAATTGATTGCGTACTTTTTCAGGAAGCACGCCAGATTTCTGCATAGTTCCTTTTCTTTTCATAGCCATTGAACAATCTGCCTTCCTAATAGTTTCTACCGTTTAAGTGTACCTTTTTCAAGGCATTTATGCAAAATTATTTCGGCTTAAATGCAATGTTTTGGAAGTTTAATCATTTAATTTTTTTCCAAAATAAAAAAAAGGGACGTTCACAGTTCGCACAACGAACCATTTCGTCCCTTTTTTTAAATACACCTTAGCATTTTCTGCTCTTCACATGAAAGAAAAGCAAGAGTAATTTCTGCCAAAAGCTTTAACTTTATTGAATCATAAACTTTTATTGTAAAATGACCGCAGTCATGTCAACACCGCTAGAGGTGATTAATTTCTGCTAAATAAAGTTAAAACGCATTAGTTGATTTTAGTTTCGATGTATGAAATTGCAGAACCAACTGTTGAGATTTTTTCAGCATCTTCATCAGAAATTTCCATATCGAATTCGTCTTCAAGCTCCATTACAAGCTCAACTACGTCTAATGAGTCAGCACCTAAATCATCACGGAAAGAAGCTTCTAGAGTAACTTCACTTTCCTCAACACCTAAACGGTCCACGATTACTTTTGTTACGCGTTCTAATACTGTAGTCAAATTATTCACCTCCCCTCAAATGATTATACAAAAAATCATTATTTATGACTAATTGAAATTACATGACCATGCCGCCATCTATATGTAACGTTTGACCCGTCATATAGCTAGCATCATCTGAAGCTAGGAAAGTTACAGCCTTTGCGATATCCTCAGGCTGCCCAAGTTTTGCTAGCGGAATTTGCGTAAGCATACCTTGCTTTATATCTTCTGGTAGTTGATCAGTCATCTCAGTTTCGATAAAGCCTGGTGCAATCGCGTTTACTAAAATATTTCGTGATGCTAATTCCTTAGCAGTCGTTTTAGTTAATCCAATAACACCTGCTTTTGCAGCTACGTAATTAGCTTGCCCCGCATTACCAGCTACACCGACAATGGATGAAATATTAATGATACGGCCTGCACGTTGCTTCATCATTTGACGTGTTACTGCTTTTGTACAAAGGAAAACGCCCTTTAGGTTCGTATCTAACACATCGTCCCATTCATCTTCTTTCATACGCATTAACAAGTTATCACGTGTAATCCCCGCATTATTTACTAAAATATCAAGCGAGCCGAATGTTTTCACCGTTGCATCCATTAACGCTGTAACTTCCTCTGTTTTTGAAACACTTGCTTGTACAGCTATTGCCTCGCCACCATTTTCTTGAATCATTGCGACAACTTCTTCTGCTTTTGCTTGTGAACCGCTGTAGTTTACGACAACTTTAGCACCCTCATTAGCAAGCTTTAATGCAATAGCACGTCCTATTCCACGTGAAGCACCAGTTACAACAGCTACTTTACCTTCTAATTTACGCATTAATCGTCCACTCCTTCGATGCTTCTAGTACAGCCTCTAATGATGTTTCATCATAAACACAGTATGTCGTGACAGATCGATCGATTTTTTTCACTAATCCACTCAATACTTTTCCTGGTCCACATTCAATAAAGACATCCACACCTTGCGAAATCATTTCACGCACAGATGCTTCCCACTGCACAGCACTATATACTTGTTCTACTAGTTCATGTTGAATAGCCGGAACATCCTCTAGCTCTTTCCCCATTACATTACCGACTACTGGAATTTGCGGAACTGACAATGATATATCAGCCAACGCTTCTCTTAGCTTTTCAGATGATGGTCGCATTAACTCTGAATGGAATGGACCACTAACAACTAAAGGAATTGCTCGTTTTGCACCAGCTTCCTTAGCCGCTAAAGAAGCTTTTTCAACGCCTTCCTTTGTGCCAGAAATAACAATTTGTCCAGGACAGTTTACATTCGCTACTTGAACTGGATCACCTGCTACAGATACTTTTTCCGTTACTGCATGCAATGCCTCAAGCTCCATCCCTAATATGGCAGCCATAGCACCTTGCCCTGCAGGTACAGCTTCATTCATATAAAGTCCACGCTTATGCACAACAGATACGGCATCCTCAAACGACAGCACACCAGCGATTACTAATGCGCCATATTCCCCAAGTGAATGTCCAGCTGCATAATTTGGCATAATACCTGCTGCACGTAATTTTTCAGCAACCATCACACCTGTAGTTAGAAGTGCAGGCTGAGCATGGTAAGTTAATGTCAACTCCTCAGCCGGTCCCTCTAGCATAAGCTTAGATAGCTCAAAGCCAAGTGATTGATTTGCACGCTCATAAAATGCTTTACTTTCTGCCGAATTCTCAATAAACTCTTGCCCCATCCCAACTACTTGAGAACCTTGGCCTGGAAAAATAAATGCTATTTTTGTCATTTTTTATTAATCCCCTTTTTAATCAATTCTGCCTCGGCATAATTTGCGTCCGGAATCGGCTTTGCGCCTAGGCCTGCACGAGGGCCGACACGATGTCGGTCATTTCGGTAATGCCACAGGACGTGGCGTTCTTAGACTGAGTTTCCTCTATTTTAGTGGGTGTTTGGACACCCGCTGAAAGAAGTTAATCGATTTCTATGTGACGTACTGTATCTGTAATTGTCGAGATGACTGTATGCTCAACCATCGTATTCGCTTGGCGAATTGCACTGTATATTGCTTTAGCATTGGATGAGCCATGCGCCTTAATCACAGGTGCTTGTAAACCAAACAAACCTGCACCACCGTACTCCGTATAGTCCATTTTATTTTTTAGGTCGCGTAAATTATTTTTCATAAGTACTGCCGAAATTTTTGTTTTAGTTGAAGCCATAAACGCCTCTTTTAACATTGAAAATAACGCGCCAGCAGTACCTTCTATTGATTTAAGCACCATATTACCTGTAAAGCCATCTGTTACAACAACGTCTGCTACCCCTTCAAGTAAATCTCGAGCTTCTACGTTGCCGATAAAGTTTAAATCTGCTTCTTTTAATAAGCCAAAAGCGGCCTTTGTTAATTCATTCCCTTTTTTATCCTCAGTACCGATATTTAACAAGCCGATACGCGGCTTTTGTAAGCCACCTACCTTTTTCGCATAAATATCGCCCATAATTGCATATTGCAATAAATGCTCAGGTCGCGCATCTGCATTCGCCCCTAAATCAAGCATTAAAAAGCCCTTACCATCTAAAGTAGGAAGTGTAGTAGCTAGAGCAGGTCTAGCAATCCCCTCAATTCGTCCTACTTTAAATAAGCCTCCTGCCATTAAAGCACCTGTATTACCAGCTGAAAGACAAGCATCCGCCTTACCTTCTTCAACTGCATCCATCATTCGTGCCATCGATGAATCCTTTTTACGACGAACCGCGCGTGCTGGATCGTCTGTCCCTTCGACAACTTCATCACAATGTACTACAGTTAATCGATCATGTATTTTTATAAATGGCTCAAGCTTTTCCTGCTGACCATATAATTGAATTTCTAAATTCGGAATTTGCTCTAAAGCTAATAAAGCACCTTCAACAACTGATTTTGGTGCGTTGTCTCCACCCATTCCATCAAGCGCTAATTTCATTGTTGTTCACCTTTACCTTTCGTGCGGTACATATCAAATTCACCAACAAAAACTGTTTCACCGTTAACAGTGGACGTTAACTCTACTTTTGTACGATGACTTTTTTCATCACGTCCGATAACGATTGCTTTTGTAATAACACGATCTCCAGCTCTAACAGGTTTCACAAAGGAAATGTTAGAATGTACTGTTAATGCTAGTTCATCGTCAATAACTGCTACCGCTAATGAGTTTGCCTGCGCAAACAAATGATGTCCACGTGCGATGCCATTGCGCTGAAAAACATGTTCTTCTTTTACGTCAAAAATAGATAATGCACGATTATCCAATTCAATATCAATTATTTCTCCGATTATTTCATCAATCGGTAGTGATTTTACTTCATTTTCATAGGTTTTTGAAGCAACATCTTTAATTCGTTCTCGTAATTCCGGAATCGCTAACTCCATACGATCTAAACGAATTGTTTGGACACTAACCTGAAACTGTGTTGCTAGCTGTTCATCTGTGACGAATGGATTATCAGCTATCGTTTCGGATAATAGTCGCTGTCGCTCTTTTTTCGTTCGTCTCAACATCATTCGCCACCTTTTTAGTTGTTATTAGCACTTGGTACTAATATCAGTATATAGAGTATAAAAAAAGAATGCAAGACTTGTTTTATAAACAAGTGCTCACATTCCTAATTGAGCATCGATATTCAACTAATCGAAGCGATCCCCTTGTAAAACGCCAGAATTTTCAAGCATGTCACGTAAATATTTATACTCATCATCATGCCAAAAAGCATCTGTTTCAATCATATCCGTCGCATCTTTTCTCGCAGTTTCAAGTATTCGATAATCGTGCACTAAATCCGCTACTTTAAAATCTGGCAAGCCACTTTGTTTACGACCAAAGAAATCCCCAGGACCACGTAGTTCCAAATCCTTTTCAGCAAGGCGGAAACCATCATTCGTTTCCGTCATCGACTGCATTCGCTCTTTACCTTCATCGGATTTCGGATCGGCAAGCAACACACAATACGACTGATGTTCTCCTCGTCCAACACGCCCTCGTAGCTGATGTAGCTGAGCTAAGCCGAAGCGTTCAGCGTCATAAATAATCATAAACGTTGCATTCGGCACGTTAACCCCAACCTCAACAACGGTTGTAGACACAAGCACATGAATAGTTCCTTCACTAAAGGCTCGCATGACAGCGTCTTTTTCATCAGCAGTTAGACGACCATGCATTAATCCGACATTGTAGCGCTCACTAAAATATGTTGCAAGCTGCTCATAAATTTCTACAGCATTTTGTACATCTAGCTTGTCTGATTCCTCGATCAGCGGACAAATAGCATACGCCTGTCTACCGGCGGCAAGCTCTAATTCTAGCTTTGACATAACAGAACCAAATTGCTCTTTTTTCATCCAATGTGTTTCAATTTGCTTACGCCCTGCCGGCATTTCATCGATCATTGAAACATCCATTTCTCCAAATGCTGTAATCGCTAGAGTACGCGGGATTGGTGTTGCCGTCATAAAGAGCACATCTGGGTTTTCTCCTTTATCACGCAATATTCTACGCTGCTCAACACCAAAACGGTGCTGTTCATCTGTAATAACAAAACCTAGCTTGTAAAAAACGACATCTGGCTGAATTAGCGCATGTGTACCAATTAAAATATCGATGTCTCCATTTACTAGTTCTTCTAAAAGCAAACGACGTTCCTTCGCCTTCGTCGATCCCGATAATAAAGCTACACGTACGCCAAATGGCTCAAACCATTCCTTCAAACTCTCAGCATGCTGCTCTGCTAAAATTTCCGTTGGTGCCATTAATGCCCCTTGAAAACCAGCAGTTATAGCCGCATATAAACATATTGCCGCGACAACAGTTTTCCCTGACCCTACATCACCTTGGAGTAAGCGGTTCATACGATGTGGCTCTTTTAAATCTTTGCAAATTTCATTGACGACGCGTTTTTGCGCACCCGTTAATTCATATGGTAACGATGCAATAAAGGCACGTATCTTTTGCAAATCAAACTGTATAACAGTACCGTGCTCACTGTCCTTTCGAATTTTACGTAACGCTTGAACACGTAGTTGAAAGTTTAGTAACTCTTCATAGGCAAAGCGCCTTCTAGCCTGCTTTGCATGTCCTGCATCAATAGGGAAATGTATTCCCTCAAGCCCATCACGTATTGTAGCGAGCTTATAATCCGTGCGTAAGCGCTGTGGAACAGCATCAGGTATGTCAGCACCAAACTCATCTAGCCCCTGGCGCATATATTTACGAAAACGTTTTTGCGGGATTAAACCTTTTAAACTATAAACAGGTTCAAAGTCAACTTGATCTGTCTTAGGACCAAATGTTACAGACGTTCCATTAATAACTTGTCTGCCCCTGTCCCATTTACCTGTAACGGTAATAATTGCTCCAGGTACAAGCTTTTGCTTTAAGTAGCCTTGATTAAAAAAAACAACCTTCACTAAATGTCGACCCGCCAGCACCGTCACTTGTAATCGTGATTTATTGCGACCTAAAAACAATACTGTTGGTTCACGCTCAACTTTACACTCAACAGTGACACGTTCATTATGTGGTGTTTGCGCCAAATCTTTTAAACGAAAATCCTCGTGCCGATGCGGAAACGTCCATAACAAATCAGCTACCGTCTCGATGCCCAATGCTTCTAAATGTCCTGCTGTTTCTTTCCCGATTCCCTTTAAATTAGTAACGGGGTTCGTTAAATCAGTCACCTTGCACGACAGCCCCTTCTAAATTTTTCACCACAAGTACTTTATCTACAGTCATTCGTATCACCATACTATTTTTCAGCATATGAGTTTCCCCTTTCTTACGATTACTCTAAGCTCGTTTTAGCATTTAAACATTTGAACACGTATTATTCTCCATATTATTATATAACTTTTCATTTTAAGTAAGATAGCAATTCAATTCATTTATAGTTAATTATAACGAATGAATAATCACTTTTCTTGGTGATACCCCTAATTCTAGACTCATCACCGTAACGAGTGGTTGATTTCCGTTCTGGCTGAACGCTTTGTTGGTCACGAAGATCAACTTATATACATGGCGTACGTTTTATCTTCACAGCGATTGTTTTCGTAGCGAAAGTGAAACGTCAGCTACAAATGTTTATTGTATCGAAAGCATAGCGACAGATACAGAAGTAGAATATCACCAAGAGAATGTATCCTCTTTGCCCAAACTACCCTTCCGTACTATTTCAACATAAATTTCATTTTCTACATGTAGAACCTCAAAAAACACGCCATCCACTTAGGAAAAGCGTGTTTACTATCTTTTATTTTTGAAGTGACTTAATACTTTCTAAATTGCCATTATCAAAAATGGCTCTGCTAATAGCTTTACCTGTTGGAGTTGCAGCTAGGCCTCCACGGGCAGTTTCTTTTAAATTCGGACTCATAGATTGTCCAATTCGATACATTGCGCCAATCACCTCATCACACGGGATGCGACTTGTAACCCCCGCAAGTGCCATATCAGCCGCCACAAGTGAATTCGCCGCTCCCATAGCATTCCGCTTAACACAAGGAACCTCTACTAATCCAGCTACTGGATCACAAACAAGCCCTAGCATATTTTTGAGTGTAATGGCAAACGCTTCTGAACATTGCTGCGGGGTACCACCAGCCATCTCAACAATTGCAGCCGCTGCCATACCAGCAGCTGAGCCAACCTCTGCTTGACAGCCACCGGCAGCGCCTGAAATCGAAGCATTATTGGCAACAACGAAGCCAAAAGCACCCGACGTGAATAAATAACGAATCATTTGCTCACGTGTCGGATTTAGCTTGTTCTTCACTGCAAACAATGTCCCTGGTACAACTCCAGCCGAGCCTGCAGTTGGGGTAGCACAAATTGTACCCATAGCCGCATTAACTTCATTTGTCGCAACCGCTTTACTTACCGCATCTAGTAATAAATCCCCCGACAATGAATTTCCTTGTGCAATGTAATTCTGAAGCAATACCGCGTCACCGCCTGTTAAGCCCGTTACAGATTTAACACCATTCAAGCCTCTTTCAATAGCTTCCTCCATCACCGTTAAATTATTGTCCATTTGCTGTATAATTTCTTCTCTAGTGCGTCCAGTTATTAACATTTCCTGCTCTATCATAATTTCAGATATTAGTTTTCCTTCTTGCTCTGCTCGTTCAACTAGTTCACGAACATTATGAAACAATACGTCCATATCGGGACACCTCCTTAGTTATTAATTTTAGAAACCTTCGAAATATGTGGAATTAAAGAAATTTGTTGTAATACTTTATCCTCGATGTTTTGATCGACTTCTATCACCATAAGGGCTGTTAAACCACGTTCAATACGAGAAACTTCCATATGCCCAATATTGACCGCATGCATCGCTAAGCAATTTGCCACATTGGCAATACAGCCAGCACGATCATCATGGACAACAAGAATCGCTGGCATGCCACCTGTTAGACGCAGCTTGAAGCCATTAACCTCACTAACTTCAATCTTACCGCCACCGATTGAAATACCAACAACGGACATCTCTCCTTCATCATCGCCAATTACAAGGCGAGCCGTATTCGGATGTTCCATGTTAGCTGTTTCTGGGATAAACTCATAGTCTAATCCCGCCTTTTCTGCATCGGCAAAAGCAGTTTTAATTCGCTCATCGAATGTATCGTAATTTAATAGACCCCCAATCAAAGCTACATCTGTTCCATGTCCTTTATACGTTTCCGCAAACGAACCATATAAGTGTATTTTTGCCCACTTTGGTTGTCTTCCAAATAAATCTCTAGCAACACGCCCAATTCGTGCCGCACCTGCCGTATGAGAAGAAGAAGGCCCAATCATCACCGGTCCAATAATATCAAATACTGAAGTAAACTTCATACTAACACCCCTCTATTCTATCTATATAATATTTTTGATTTTTTACTTATATAATGCTTGATAGTTACTATAAAAGCAAAGCATTTCTTTATCAACTTTCAGAAAATTTAAGCGACTATAATTTACACAGTGGAATTTTTAATTAACTTTTGTCTACTCCAAAAAAACAATAATTTCAAACTGCTGATATTCCAGCATTTACAAACACATCGTCTTCTGGATACGCACACCAAATCGTTTATTTCAGCTGATTTATATCCAATATAATCCCCTAGTCTCTTTGTACCATAAACAAAAGCAGTACACATTGTGTGCACTGCTTTATCTACTCATTCATAAAGTAGCATCGGATTATTCTACTGAAATAATATACGGATATAATCCTTGTTTACCATTAAATAACTCTACTTCAACCTCTGGATAATTCTCTTCAATAAATTTCACTAATTCTGAAGCATTTTCTTCCGTTGTATCTTCACCATAAATGACTGTTACAATTTCTGCATCTTCATCCACTAAATCAGTAATTACCTTCTCAGCGGCATCTTTTAATGCCGGAGTAGATAATACAATTTTACCTTCTGCAAGAGCCATGAAATCGTCCTTATGAATTTCCACACCATCAATTGATGTATCTCGAACTGCATAAGTTACTTGACCTGTTTTAACATTTGCATAAGCTTCTGTCATTGTCGCTTGGTTCATTTCAACTGTCGCCTCTGGATTAAACGATAAAATCGCTGCCATACCTTGAGGGATTGTTTTCGTTGGCACTACAGCCGCTTCTATATCTAATAGCTCTACTGCTTGTTCTGCTGCCATGACGATATTTTTGTTATTCGGTAAAATCAATACTTTTTCAGCACCAATTTCCTGTACCGCCTTCACAATATCTTCAGTTGAAGGGTTCATTGTTTGACCGCCTTCAATAACATAAGAAGCACCAATTGAACGAAGTAATTCAGCAACTCCCTCGCCCATTGCAATCGTTACAATTGCATATGGATGCTTTTCTGCTTTTTTGACTGGAGTTGGTGCTTTATGATCCTCACCAACAATGGCAGAATGCTGTTCACGCATATTGTCGACCTTAATTTTAATAAGGCTACCATATTTTTGACCCATTGCTAAAACAGAGCCTGGTTGCTCAGAATGAATATGCACTTTTGCGATCTCTTCATCAGAAATAACAAGTAAAGAATCACCTAGTGGGTTTAATTCATTACGGAATTGTTCCTCGCTAAACGGCTCTTTTCCTTCTTCAAAACGTACCATGATTTCTGTACAATACCCAAACTCAATATCCGAAGTATCCATGAAATCTTGCGCTCTATGATGTTCTGCATTAATTAAATCATCTAAAGTTGCTTCATTTTTCACCGGTAATGGCTCACCTTTTAAGGATGCTAAAAATCCTTCATACACAAACAATAGACCTTGGCCGCCACTATCTACAACACCTACTTCTTTTAAAACAGGTAAAAGATCAGGTGTACGCTCTAATGAAGCCTGTGCTTCAGCAGTAAATGCTTCCATTACTGCAATGATATCGGTTTCAGTTTCTGCCACTTCCACGCCTTTTTTCGCCGCTTCACGTGCAACTGTTAAAATTGTACCTTCAACCGGTTTCATTACTGCTTTATAGGCAGTTTCAACGCCAGCTTGGAAAGCACCCGCTAAGCCCTTAGCATCAATTGTCGCTTCTTTTTCAATAAATTTACCAAAGCCACGGAATAACTGCGATAAAATAACGCCAGAATTCCCGCGTGCTCCCATAAGTAAACCTTTTGATAAAGCTTGGGATGTTTTGCCGATATGTTCTGAGACATACTGCTCCGTTTCCTTTGCTCCAGATGTCATCGATAAGTTCATATTCGTTCCTGTATCACCATCTGGTACTGGAAATACATTTAATGAATCAACATAATTTGCATTTTGGAATAGGTGATGGGCACCCATTTGCACCATTTCTGCAAACTTTATTCCGTCTAAAGACTGCATTAGATTTAGTTCCTCCTCTTAATCATTCGCTACACGAACGCCCTGCACAAAGATATTGACAGATTTTACGCTCATACCTAATGTTTTATCCACTGTATATTTCACTTTCGATTGTACTTGATAAGCAACTTCCGAAATTTTTGTCCCGTAACTAACAATAATGTACATATCAATATGTAAATCGTCGTCCTGTTTTCGAATTACAACACCTTTTGCAAAATTTTCTTTACGTAAAATATCAGTTAGACCATCACGAATTTGATGTTTAGATGCCATGCCAACAATACCGTAGCATTCTACAGCAGCGCCACCAGCTATTTGTGCAAGTACATCTGTTGAAATATCAATTTGGCCGAATTCATTGTTTAACTCAATTGACATAGAAATGCCCCCTTGGCTCTTTTTGACTAAATGATATTGTAACACTTTCGTTATACATTAAGCAACCTCGGAAGGCATGAAAGCGCACTGTATCAACGTTTTTCTGACATTATAAAGGCAAACATACATCTTCATCGAAATTTCCACTTTTGCTGTAAAAGTTGTTACGACCGTGTTGCTTTGCTGTGTATAATGCTTGATCAGCTAATTCACAGCATGTTTTTAATTGCTCGCTATTTGTAATTTTAACATGGCACATCCCGATGCTGACCGTTACAATATCAGCTACTATCGAATGCTCATGACGAATGTTTAAGTTGCGTACTTCCTCTAAAATTTCCTCACAAACATGCTCTGAAAACTTGGCGGCATGCTGGCTAACAATTACGAATTCTTCGCCTCCCCAACGTGCTGCAAATGCATTATATTTTTCTGCAATTTCATTTAAAAGAGCCGCCACTTTTATTAATGCTTCATCACCTTGTAAATGACCGTAATAATCATTAAAATTTTTAAAGAAATCAATATCGATCATCATGACAGATAAAGATTTTGATTTACTAAGTTGTTGCCCAATTTGTGTCAATTTATTATTTAAAGCCCGTCGATTGGGTAAATTGGTCAACGTATCCCGAAGTGCTTGCGCTGATAGTTCATTATTTTTCTCAGCTAATAATTTTGACAATTTCTTGGATTTTGTCATTTCTTCTTGCAATAAAATATGTTCTTTCGTAAATTGTCTTTGCATTTTATAAGTATGTCGCTGAATAACTAGCCCTATAGGAATAATAAGGGACATCGGTAAAAGTATTTTAATACCTTCACCTGATATCCCAACACTCAGATAAGCACTTATTAAAATTGGTGGTACTGTTATTACCACAATCCGAAAAATTTTCCGGAAAGGGATGGAAAAAACAGTGCAAATCATTAAAAATAGTACCTCATAAAGAGCTGCATGTTTAAAGAAATAAACGTCCATTACAGTTATTACAGTAATCAATAACAATATCGTATAGATATATGCAAGTAAGATAGATTCATATTTTCGCATATTAAACGTTGTAACCCGAAATTTCTTCTCTTTTACAAATACTAACACCGCTAAATCTATATAAAACAATATCGTATGAATAGCTATATATGCTGGCACCATCGCTCTTTCTGAATTCGAAAAGAAGACCTCACCATAATGAATAACCGTAATGATAGTTGATATATACATCAATGTCCATGCTACCACTCGCATCCGTTTTAAATTAAATTGAATCATTTCTTTCTGTATAGAGAGAACTAGCTTTTCTTGATTTTCCATAATGTCCGCTCCTAATAAAACAAACTTGCAAAAACATTTGTTGCTGTCGCTTCGCTTTCGCACAGAAAACATTTGTTGCTGTCGCTTCGCTTTCGCACAGAAAACATTGCTGAATGAAGATAATTTGTTCTATTTTTATCGTCTAAATAATGAAAAATACAAGTATTCTTTGCAAAGTTGTTGAAAAAGGAACTACTCTACCTTGGCTGATTTTCGTAGTCAAAAACAAATTTTCTAGATCTGGCGTTCCACTTTCGCTGTTTAAAATCTCGAATCAATAAAAAAAGCTGATGTTTATATACACCAACTTTTTTAACAAAATTGAACGATTACATATAATTTTTGTAAACTCCGAAAAGTTCAAAGTGAATATTACGGCTCCTCACCATATAATCGAACAGAATAAATTTATAACAGCGCTTCGATTATACCTCCCTTGTTGCCATTCTATTCCTTAAATCAAAACAGGCTTTTAATAAGCGAATCAATCATCACTGGCATTTCCTTAAATGCACTATCCACATGTAGTCTTTCCGTCTTTTGGTGAGCATCCTTCCCAAACGGTCCAACATTTAAAACAGGTCCCTTTAATGAGGACATTTCCTCAAACGGAATACTATACGTCTCTCCCCATACAGGCGTGTTTCGTTCGAATGCTATCCATTCATTAGAGTTATCCGAATAATTGACATAGCTCAAATCACAAATTCCATTAAAATAGTGAATTTGCTCCACTTCAATATTAAATGTTTTGGCTGTTTTCTTCATCAATTCAATGGATCGAATAACAAGAGAATCATTAGATGAATTGATTGCCGGATAGTAAGGTGGTGCATATAACAACACTGTCGCTGGTGATAGTTCCTGACAACGAATCATTAGCTGATCCACAATGCGAATAGATTTCTCTCGATCATCCCATGCGCTATTTTCAATAACTTGACTTTTAATTAAATCTACTTCCTTGGCGCCTAATTTATTAATCGCATACTCTAAAAGTGCCTCATAACGAAGTACGTTTACTTCACCTACACCTTGTACCTTTTCTCGCTCACAAATTCGCTTATACTGTTCATTACAAGCTGACATTGCTTCCAATGCAACTTGTTCAAAAATATCCATTACTTGCGATGCTGTGCGCTTTAATAAAAATACATTGTAAAGGGCTGCTGCACGATATGGTGTTTGTGTAGAATACTCCATTTTCAAATCTTTTAATTGTAAGGATACAGGTAATGGCGTACTTTCACCGAGATCTGTCTCACGGAAAACAGGATTCCACTCCATATGCTGCGTCATGTAGGAAGCAATAAAATTTGCGGTCATTCCTTTTAATGGCTCACCCACATGTGTCTCTTTTCCGTAAAATAAGGCAGCAGGCATAATTTTACCGATAGTTCCTGAATAAATATATTCATTGATATCAGCTGGACCTTGTGAAAAAGAAGGCTCACTATTTAAAAATAGTTTATAAGAGAGTCCATGCTCTTCACGAAGTCTGACAAGCTCTACAACTGCTGCACGCATTCCAGCAGAATTCACTTCTTCATCTGGCACCGCCGTTAAAATAAGGTTGATGGGCCATTCTTCGATACTTGCCTTTTCAATCAACTGCATATGCAAAGCAAGCCCCATTTTCATATCCATCGTTCCACGACCGAATAAATAGTTGCCTGATTCCAAATCAATTCTTGCTGCTTCAGGTAAATCCTTTTTGTATTTTGGTTCCATTAGCTTTTTTGTCAGCTCTTCAGGGTAAAAGGCTAATGGTTCCAGCTCGCCATATTCTTCAGTATGGACCGTATCAAAATGACTAATTAACACAACCGTTTCTGTTGCAGAAGGATGCTTATACAAGGCAGTTACAGCATTGCGTTCAAGACCCGCATCATGTAATTCAATAAATTCCGGGTTTTTCTGAAAATAAGAAAGCGTTTGCAATTTATTTATTAATTTATAGGCAAATTCATGTTCACCTTTAGATAATGTCCTACTCTCCGATACGAAAAACATATACATTTCTTAAAAATGTAGACATCTCTACTGTGACACAACTTATATCTTCCGACTTTCGTATTTGTGTCTTCCTTATTCTTCGAGTCTGGTTTCGCAAAAAGCTACTGCCATTTAATATGACTCTCCAAAGGCTTAAATTCCGCAGTATCGTTGCGTACACATCTAAGGTTTAGTTTCGGTTAATTTCCTCAGATTGAATAATTTGCTAAATTAATATTTTCGTTCAAATCTCGACCAAACTTTATTCCGCAAGAGCAGATAAATAATCTGTCTTTCAGTCTCAAATCTGATTTGATTTGTCCACAACTAGAACAAGTTTTGGATGATGGAAACAATCTGTCGGCTTCAATAAATTCAATTCCGTATTTTTGACATTTGTATTGAATTTGTCGTTTGAATTCATATAGCTTTTGCCCGGCTACCGCCTTCGCCAGATATTTATTTTTCATCAACCCTTTTACATGTAAATGTTCCATTACAATACGAGATAGCTTGGTTTTCACAATCTCATTAGAACATTGATATAAATGATTTGTTCGGATGTCATTAAGTCACTTATATAAATTG
>NZ_JBEGDG010000100.1:0-490 GCF_040183165.1 Lysinibacillus zambalensis | reverse complement strand
GTTAAAGAAGCGATTTTTATATGAATTTTCGTATATGCCGATTTAAAAACGACTGGCACAGATTAAAAAACTGCTAGCAAGCCAAGCCCGTCCAAAGAAACAAAATAATTAAATAACAAACCATAAAAAATAATATAAAGCACAACCGCAGAACAGGAATATAAGAATATACCAAAAGATAAAAATCATATAAAAAGAAGTTGGGCATGGCGAGCAGGAAATGGGAGGATGGGAGGGGGGTTGAGTCATTCTTCACCTTTTGACCAATCATAGAAGCCTTCACTGTACCTTATCGATTCCACTTTCTTATTCACGATCTCTTAGGACCCAACATTCTAAACTGATTCATATAAGGGCATGAAGTTAGCCGGTATTATATACGGACTCACAAATCGTCCCAGAGGCTAGTCGGCTTTTCATCACATCTACTATAAAAAAATACTAGCACAAACCATGGCCTTGGTTTGTACTACTAATGTTAGTATGTTTG